>JAFEBT010000122.1 GCA_018242545.1 Pseudomonadota bacterium | reverse complement strand
TGAAGGGATATTTTAAGAGATATTTTAGAAGATAATTTAAGAAGATAAATTAAGAAGATAAATGAAGGGGGGATTTGAAGGGAAAAATGAAGAGTAATCTTAAGGGGGCAAAAATCCGCAAAGAAGATAACATTAAAAAGATAAAAATGAAGAGTAAGATTAAGGAAAAATTAAGGGCTTAATTTAAGAGATAATTAAAAAGGAAAAAAGAAGGGGTAAAAATTCGCAAAGAAGAAATGATTTGAAAGATGAGAAAGAAGAGAAAAAAGAATAGGAAAACTGAAGTGAAGGAGAATCCAGAAAGGGAAAAATTAAGAAGAGAATTGAAGGGGAAAATGAATTGTAAAATAGAAGAGAAAAAGAATAGGAAGAATGAAGGGAAGAATGAAGGGAAGAATGAAGGAAAATCTTAAGAGGCCTCTTCGTAGAGGCGAAGGACAAAAATCCGCAAAGAAGATCCCATTAAAAAGATGAGAAAGAAGGGAAAAATTAAGAAGATAAATGAAGGGTAATTTGAAGGGTAATTTGAAGGGTAATTTTAAGAGATCTTTTAAGAGATAATTAAAAAGGAAAAATTAAGAGATAAATTAAGAGAATAAATTAAGGGATAATAGAAAGGAAGAAAGAATCGATAAAGATAAGGGCAAAAATCCGCAAAGAAGAAATGATTTGAAAGATGAAAAAGAAGGGAAAAATTAAGAAGATAAATGAAGGGTAATTTGAAGGTAAAATGAAAGAGACCTTTTAAGAGATAATAAAATCGAAGTGAAGAATTAATAGGTAAATAAAAGGTAATAAATCAGGGCAAATTTCCGCAAAGCATAAATTCTTTCAAAGATGAAAATGAAGAGTAAGATTAAGGAAAAATGAAGGGAAAATAGAAGAGGATATTTTGAGGTAAATTTGAGGGAAAAGTTAAGAGATCTTTTAAGAGATAATTAAAAAGGAAAATTCTCCCTCGAATCTAAGTGAAGAAATAATCGATAAAGATAAGGAAATAATGAAGAACAAAAATCCGCAAAGAAGAAATAATTGAAAAGATGAGAATTAAGAGAAGTTTAAAAGGAAGAAAGAATCGATAAAGATAAGGCCAAAATCCGCCCTTAAGAAGTATTTGAAA
>JAFEBT010000121.1 GCA_018242545.1 Pseudomonadota bacterium | reverse complement strand
GTTTCGCCTCAGTGAGTGAAGATTTTTCTTTGGCAAACAGCAAAAGATCCTTACACTTTGATCAAGAATTTGGTAATTTAGAGACGGAACTCATTTCAAAAATTCAGCTCAATCAAACACAAGATCTTTTAGTTTTACCTTCAGGAAAAGTGTATGGGGGGCCACATACCTATCTTATAAAAAATAAAAGAAAAGACTCTCACCATATTATTCAAGATGCAGCAGTTAAAGATTTGCCATACTATAGTCGCGAACAAGCTATAAATGTTCAATTAGAAGGACCGTCAATTCGTATAGGAACAGAACATTACAAGGCTACCCAAGTACAAAGAAAATCAGGAGGCGGCACATATGGTATAGAACGACGCATCGGATACAGAGCACTAAGGGAGGCTGGAATTAAGAAAGAAGAAGCACGAATATTAGTTGAAGAAGCCGATAAATACTTTAATAATATTGGAATAACAAAAGAAACTCAAACCCGTCTTCCTGGAAATAGAAACAAAACGGAGTAAAAAGCAGTGATTAATCATCAAAAAATAAAAAAAAAATTGCATAATATAGTTAGCATGCTTGTCAGCAGAAAATATTCTGATTTAAAAGAAAACGGTTTTTTGGGAAATCTTAAAACTAAGGAGGTCGAAGAAGCTATCAATTCATATCCTGGAGATATGACACTTCCTACTATGAAAGAATTTGATCAATTTCATTTGTATCCTTATAATACAAATAGTTTTTATTTAGAGTTTAATTTATTTTTTAATAATAAAAAAAGTGATTTAACTCTTTCACTTGAAGGAGTCCAAAAAAATGGGAATATTATTTTAAAGCTGCAAGATATAAGAGTACTTTAAAGAACATTATCAAATTACTGGCTTTAAAAAACCTTCTTTCCAAAGATTTAGGCCTCCGTGCGCTAACAAAAACGCTTCATCTTGCAGAAGTGTTTTCGTCCAAATGGCATGCTGAGTTCATCGCCTCTAATCAAAGGTTTGAGAGCTTTATCACAGAAAGAGAAAGCCTCCAATATGCGCAACATTTGTGGGAACAAGAGGCAGGAGTTCATCGTACTTCTACAGCAGCAGCATTTCATGAAGGAGCCTCTGCAGAAATCTCTGAACAAGGACAGCTTTCTCTTTCAAAGTATTTTTATTTCGCATCTCCAGAAGGCGATCTTGCAGCACAACAGATGTTAGCTGATGACACCGCAGAAAGCATTGGAGCCTGGTTGAAAGAAACCAAACATAAAATCAGAAAATGGCATTCTCAAGAATTTCTATGCACTGCTGCTTTAGAAGCAAAA
>JAFEBT010000120.1 GCA_018242545.1 Pseudomonadota bacterium | reverse complement strand
TCTTGTGCAGAGAAAGAATTTGATCTTGGACGATGTTTAAGAAAATCTTTAGAAAGAGGAGCTCTTTTTTGAGAATCAGAAGAGGGATTCCACAAGTGCTGCGCATAGTGGAGGCTTTCCCTTTCTGTGATAAAGCTCTCAAATCTTTGACTGGAAGCGATGAGCTCCGAATGCCATTTGGACGAAAACACCTCTGCAAGGGTGGAGTATTGGCACAGAGAAGCCTATGCCTTGTGCAACGAAGTTTTTATTAATTTTTCTCAAATATATCTCAATTTCAACTGCTGGCGTAACTCTTCTATTACAGCCTTATGATGTGGAGATTCTTTGTCCATTAAATCAAAAAGCTCTAGTAAGTCCTTCTTTGGAGCCAATTGCATATTTTTTTTAAAAAGAAAAAAAGTTTGCGGGTTATTAAATATTCGATTAAATAAACAATCCGTCCAAAATGGTGATTGATTGATTTGTACAGAAAGTGTGTCTATAAGAGTTTTTACGTATATCTCTGCAGGCCAAGTCTCAACTAAATGGACCAAGCTATATAAGACCTCATAGAAATGGTTCTTATCATTAAATAATTTAAGTAAATTTTTTAAAGTTTCTTCATCTTTTTTCTCCATATATGAAGATAAAAGAGCTTCAAATTCTTTTACTTCTGAAGATTTCATGTTTTTAGCTAAATATTGTAATCGCTTAAAAGAAACATTCATTTATTGACCTCCTTTGGATCACTTTTTCAAAAATAGATCTGGTCTTGCTTGTTTGTTTTTTACAATAACTTCTTGCAAAGCTCTACGAATTTCTGTCGTATAAACACCGTCTGTTCTGTAGATCTGTCTTATATCCCAGATATCGCGTGCTAATTCAATTCGTGGATCTGACGATAGATCAGGCTGACGTCCATATGTTCTAGTCAATCGATGACGCCCTCCAACGCCAAGAAAAGGATGCTCCATCATCATGCAAATACCATCAGCATTACTTATTCCAAAGTTTTGTATATAAGCTGATTGAGGCATATGATTTGGAGTTAAATGATCTCCAAAAGTACTTTGTTTTTTTAATTCTATGTAAGTCCCAACTCTTCCTTCTCCTTCTAGCAAAGGTCTGTATGATTTTATATTTTTCTTCGTAGTAGAACTCTTACTTACGTTCCATAAAAGTATTTCACTTGTATAGCCTGCATCAACAAGTTTTTTTTCGAGAGAATGTACTATGTTAGTTTAAACTCTTAAAGAATTAGCATTTGCCTGTTCTATGGGAAGCATAGACTGGACGCTCTTAATGGGCTCTATGGTTGTAAATTCATTCTTTGAGAATCTTTCTATTTCAAAATGACCGAGTTCTTGATCAAAATGTAAGGATCTTTTGCTGTTTGCCAAAGAAAAATCTTCACTCACTGAGGCGAAAC
>JAFEBT010000119.1 GCA_018242545.1 Pseudomonadota bacterium | reverse complement strand
CATTTAAAAGAACAGCCATATGAACATAGAGCATCAAATCAAAATATTCGAGAAACGTCCCGACTTGTAAAAGTCCAATGGCTTCTTTTTGTGCACGATTCAATGAAGATAAAATTCCCATAACCCAAAACCCTCAAATTTTTAAATATTTTCTTTATTTCTGAATCTCATTCCAAACACAATTTTCACGTTATTTTTCGCTGACTGTCTTATAAACCATCGCAGCATTCTCAGAGGAAGATGATCGGATAGGGGGAGAACGCCATTGAAATAAGCTTCCTAAAAAAGATCGATTTGTTTGATTTTCTAATTTTTCGTAATGATAAATGCCCCACAAAAAACTAAAAATAAGAGGAATAAAAATAAAATAAAGTCCCCAAGCTCCTAAAAAGCTTGTTAAATATGCAATCCCAAAGGAAGTTACAATTGCCATTAAAGAGCGCGAAATCGCATAGATAAAGCTGACATAGGTAAATCTTTTAAAAACAGGAAAATGCGCATATAAAATAGCGTCCGCTGGAATCCCACTTAATCCCAATGTAATTCCCACCACCTGAATAAAAAATATCATTGAAGCTGTGGGTGAATTATTGATCAAAAAAGGCAAAAGACATAAAAAAGGAATAAATAAAAGAGCTTTAAATTTTAAAATTTTCATAGGATAAATTCGATAACTCAAGATAACAGTAAACGTCATCCCAATGAGCTCTGTGATAGAAACAAAAAAATTCTGATAAATAATAGCATTCGGGGTATACCCTATTTCCTTTAGAAGTCCAGCACAATAAAAATAACTAAAATAAAGACTAACAGCAGCGCCCGACGCCACGGAAAAATAAGCATACATTGTTTTCCAACTTACTTTTTGACGCTCTAATGTTTCTCTTACAATCTTAAGTTCTTTAAAAGTATGTGGTTTTTTCTCACGTGCATCTTCCATTACTTTTTTGAGTTGTCGTTTCATATCAACAAAATCGGGGGTTTCACGTAGGCGTGTCCGTGCAAGAGATCCTACCAAAGCAATGGCAGCTCCAATCCAAAAGCCATTTCGCCAATTAAATCCCTGACTGGTTACAAGCATTGCAACCCCAAGCGCTCCAACTGTTCCAAAACGAGACGCACAGCCAATGAGCCCAACAGCAGGATAACGTGCTGGAGGTTTGGTAATTTCAGTCATGTAGATTTCAGCGCCTATCACTTCTCCCATTGATGACAGACCTTGTGCCACGCGACAGAGTGTTACGAGCCAAGCTGCCGTGATTCCAATTTGGGCATAGGTGGGAAGAGACGCCATAATAATACAAGAAATAGCCATAATCATCGTCGTCATAATAACCGTCGTTTTGCGCCCTAAATGATCTCCAATATAGCCAAAAAAAAGGGCTCCAAAAGGTCTCAAAAGATAGGTTGAGCAAAAAGCAAAAGCCGTTAAAAGAGAGGCTGTTTTAGGATCTGTTTTTGGGAAAAAAAGATCATTTAAAAGAACAGCCATATGAACAT
>JAFEBT010000118.1 GCA_018242545.1 Pseudomonadota bacterium | reverse complement strand
TTCTGTTGTTGGAGTTGGAGCATTAAAAGGAGTTGGGTATGTCGCAAAGCTTCCAGGCACTCAAAGAGCTGTTGACTTTGTTTCAAAAGGAGGTTCAAGACTTATTGAAGCTCTGAACTTGCGGAAGGTTGTCTCTTCAACATCAGTATGGTTAGAGCCACCCGTTATTCGAGGAATGAAGATTGAAAAAATGCGAGGGCAAAATCTTCATAAAAATTTTACAAGAGTAGATAGATGGAACCCTTTAAAGGGTATTGCTACTAGTATTAAGAGCCTTAATGTATATGATGTTACCTATCAAAACTCGAAAAGGTTAATGTACAAGCTAAGAAGATATGTACGAGAAGTTTCAGAATTTAAAGGAGCAGAGTTGGGTATAGATATAATTGAAGCTCATCAAATTAAGCTTTTAGAACTAGAAGTAGCTGTTCCTAGTCTTGGAACTCCTGCTCAACAAAAAGTTTTTGAAGAAATAATAACTTATGGCATGGAGCGCAAAGTTGATGTAAAAATTATTGTGATTCCTAAATAGGGATTCATGAAACTTTACAAAAGGTATAATTATGGAATTTATAAAAAGTGCAACTGCGTATCAATTAAAGGATAAAGTATTTATACAAGGTTATTCCAGAACAACAATAGGTTTTACTAGGCTTACTGGAACCGTATTTGTAGCAGAAGATAATAATAATTTAGACTTAGGCAATGCAGTTATTAATGCCTTAAATGATTGTAAAACAGGAGTATATCATGAAACTCTTGAAGAATATGATCAAAAGAAAGATCCTATGATTATTACAACAAGAATGAAGACGTGGAATGCTCTTATGAAACTTTCTAAAAATGTACATATTAAGATGCCTACAATTGACCGAATTACATTTACACCGATGCGTTTCTTAGGTACTTCGGGAAATAAAAAAGGATATACGTGGATAACAGATAAAATGATTAAATCTGACTTAGACCCAGAGCATCTTGGACATGCCTTATTACAGGCCTTAGCTTTAAGTGAAAATCCCTATTTGGAAGAAGCAAAGTAAGGTTTTTAATTTTGTGGGAAGATTTCTAAATATTTACGCTTTATAAATTTAAAAGAAAAAATTTGAGAGATGGAAAAGCTTTAGGTTGGACCCAAGCTCAATATAGAGAAAAATTAGAAATGTTTATGGCTAAAGAGCGCAGTCTTCTTAAAAAAGGAGATAAAGTTCTTTACCATGCAAAACCATAGGTAAAACAATGACTGTTTATGAAAATAAGCCATATATTTGGGATGAACCTTACAGGTTTCCTAACAAAGCTATAGGGGATTATGATTGGAGGATTCGCAAAACTAATAGATTAGATTTTATGAAAGGAAAGAGATTAGACCTTAAAAACGCAGACTTAATCCTTTCAGTTGGGATAACAACGGAACAACTTTTAAAATATGATTGCCTGCCAAACAACTTTGGTGCTCCGCTAGTTAATGAAAAGGTTTTAAATACTTTAAAGGTCCTTTGTCCTGATAACGTCCCGTCAAGTGGTGTAAAATTAGATTGAGTCATTGTCAGACTCGGA
>JAFEBT010000117.1 GCA_018242545.1 Pseudomonadota bacterium | reverse complement strand
TAAGAGAAGCTGCTCTTTTGCTCGTTCCTGAAACAGCAGGTGAAGTGAAACTCGCCGCAGCAACAATAGGAACAGGACAAATCTTTTCTGCAGTAACACAGGGCCTTGCAAAAGCTTCCGTTGCAGCAAGCAAACAGGGAATTGCATTTCTTAAAAAAAGCTCTACAATATCATCAACTTTTGAAGGCATAGCCCGAAAGACCTCAAGGCTTGTTGACTCACTCAACTTAGAAGGCATGTTTTTTCCATCTTCTCTTGCCTCAGAAAAAGCTGGTGTTCAAGGTACCAAAGTTCTCCAAAAAGTTCAAAAAGAAGGCTCAGTAGCTTTAGACGGGGAATCATTAAAGAAATTAAAAAAGCTAGGAAGATCTGGAAAGCAAAAAAGACTTAAGGAATTGATGACAGATGAAAAATTGGGCTCAAAGGACAGAGGATGGTTAAAGCAAGAATTTAATCAAATTCAAAGAGAAAAAAGAGAAACTTTAAGAGTTCCTCCAGGGAAAGAACTGGCACATAAAAGAGGATTTGAATCTGCTAAAGGATTTAGTTATGAACACGCAATTCTTCAAGATAAATCTTTACATAAAATACAACATCGCTTTGACAATCTTGGACGCAAAAATAAAACGGCTCAAAATTTAGATAAAAAGGAATAAAGATGCTAGGTACTATAAATAATAAAGAAATAGAAGCTGTTATAAAATTAAGCCCTGCAAAACGATATGAATATTTTCTAAAACGAGTGGCCGACCGAGCATTTATTTGGGGACTTTATGATAATGGTTGGGTGTCTGCAGCAGATAATGCAGGAAACTTTTTCTTTCCTATATGGCCCGCAAAAGAATATGCTGAATTATGTATAGAAAACTATTGGAAAGCAGCCTTTCCTAAAAATATTGAGATTCATGAATTTTTAGATGATTATTTAGATGAGATGAAAAAAACAAAAATTTTTATTGCGGTTTTTTATACGCCTAATGATAAAGGTATTATTCTGGATTCAGAACAATTAAAAAAAGATCTTTTAAGAGAACTTGATCGAATTGAATAAATATCCATACCATTTAAGAGATTTTTCTGCAACTATATGACGTCCGCTGTTGAACAAGCTGCAAGAAAGCACTTTGGGGTTCCGGAGAATGAATATACGGACGCGTCAAGTGCAAGAGGCTTCTTTGCGGATGAAGAGCAGGAAGAAGGAGCACCTCAAGATCCTTATGTACTAAGAGGAAAGGCAAAGGTAAAAGCTTTAAGCAGAAATACTGCATCAAGATCCTATGCCCATTCTCAAACGGCAAGAGCTCTCGATCCAAGAGGTGCTGTTGCACATGATTTAGGCCTTCGTGCGCCAACAAAAATGCTTCATCTTGCAGAGGTATTTTCGTCCAAATGGCATTCGGAACTCAGCGTCTCTAATCAAAGATTTGAAAGTTTTATCACAGAAAGAGAAAGCCTCCAATATGCGCAGCACTTGTGGAATCCCTCTTCTGATTCTCAAAAAAGAGCGCCTCTTTCTAAAGATTTTCTTAAACATCGTCCAAGATCAAATTCTCTCTCTGCACAAGAAGTTGAAGATTACTTTTGGAGCTTAACAGGAGATCATTTAGA
>JAFEBT010000116.1 GCA_018242545.1 Pseudomonadota bacterium | reverse complement strand
GCTTCCATTTGCAGAACATCATACTTGTTATTTTAATTTATGGAAATAGTATAATATATTTTAAAGGAGATAGTTATGAAAAATATAGCTTTTTTAATTATGGCGGGTTGTTGGGGCTACTCTTTTTCTACTTACGCGAGGGAAACATATGTAGATGCCGCTCACCAACAACGCCAAAGATCTGGTCCTGTTCGTAAATCTCAAGATCCGGATGAAATGTTGAGACGCTTTAAGCAAGCAACTCCAGCAGCAGAACTTCAAAAGCTACAAGCAATGGCAAAAAAAATTCTTGAAGATGAAAAGAGACAGCAAGAAGAACGTATTACAACAGCTGTAAATAGAATTGTAGCATACTAAAACTTCTTTCTTAGTGATTTATCCTTAAAATTAACTAATTGGGTATATTTGTTAAGTTCTTGGTTATCCTAGTCCTTTCTTAGCTATCTTTAGGTAGCTGTCCCAAATTATCTAATGAAATATATATAATTACTTTGGGAGTTGCTTAAGAGAGCTTGAAGTAACTGCTCTTATTGTACTTCCAAAAAGAGATGTTGCATGCCTTAAAGGTTCATCTGCAAGATGCGCATATCGTTGAGTTGTGGAAGCTTGTGTATGACCCAGCAATTTTCCGACAATGCTTAGGCTCAAGCCACTTGAAACTAAATGCGAAGCATGCGTGTGACGAAGATCATGAATACGAACTCCTAGTAGATCTGCTTTTTTAATTACGCGTTTCCATAAATTTTGGACATCTTTAAGGGGTTCTTTTTTAGTTAAACCAGGAAAAACATAAGAACTTTCAATATTCAAGTTTTTAAGTTCTTGAAGAACTTGAATGGCTTCTTGAGAAAGAGGCAAATATTCCCGTTTCTTTTGTTTTGTAAGAGAAGAAGGTTTTGTCCAAACTCCTTGCTCTAAATCAAAATGATTCCAGGTTGCTTTTAGGAGCTCATTTTTTCGAGCGCCGGTAAGAAGAAGTAACTTAAAGAAAAAAGAGGAAGGTCTCTTATAATCATCTAAAGTTTTCCAAAGACGAGAAATTTCTTCTTTATTAAGCCATCGATCTCTCTTTTCTTCTGGAAATCGTGGGATCCCTTTTACGGGGTTATCTACTCTCCAACCCCAGGCAATGGCTAATGAGATCATTTTGGAAAGGAGAGCTAAAGTTCGGTTGGCTTGGTAGGGAGTTTCTTTTAAAGCAGCATGAAAGTTTTCGACATCGCGACGAGAAAGATGGGAAACTTTTCTATCTCCAAGTTTAGGGATAATATGATTTCGCAGAAGTTTCTGGTCTTCTTCAAGACTTCGAGGACGTTTGTTCTTTCCATAGCGATCTACGTAATCTTTTGCAAGTTCATGGATGTCAGGAAGATGCTTAAGGGCTTTTTTTTGTTCAGCTGGATCTTCCCCTTGTGTAATCATACTCAAATATTTCCGAGCAATAACGCAGGCTTCTTCAGCTGTAATCTGGCCATGGACTCCAATTTTAATACGTTTTTTAATGCGTTCTTTGTTACGATACTGCAGACAATATGTAAGGCGGCCACTTGGCAATACTATGATTCCAAAGCCTTTTAGCTCCGTATCCCAAGAAATAATAGTTTTTTTGGGATCAGGGACAAGAGCTTCGACAAAAC
>JAFEBT010000115.1 GCA_018242545.1 Pseudomonadota bacterium | reverse complement strand
CTCAATATCTCTTCTCTCTCCTTCTTTGTCAATTTAATTGATGACACGCCCTAATTAAAAAGGTCTTTTTTAAGAAGTTGTCCAAGACATTTTCCCAATGTTTCTGCGTTTTCAAAAGGACCTGAAATTGTCCTTATAAGAGACGGAGAGGCTTTAAAAGGGGGAGGGGTGGTTTGAGCTAAAAATCCCTGGATTTGGATTTCATTTTCTCCTATTTTTTTTGCCCACGCTCCGACAGGAATACGACACGAACCATCCACTGATTTTAAAAGGGCTCTTTCGGCTTCTATGCATGTTTGAGTTTCAATATCATTGAGAGGAATAAGAAGGTCTTGGAGTTTCTTATTGGAAGAGAGCACTTCAATACAAATCACACCTTGTCCAGGAGCCGGAACAAAAACCATTGGGTCTAATATTTCTCGAGCCATACCTTCCATCTGAAGACGTTTAAGCCCAGAAAACGATAAAATGGACGCGTCCATCTCTCCATTTTTGATCTTTTGAAGGCGCGTATTCACATTTCCTCTTAAAGGAACAATGATCAAATCAGGTCTGACTTTTAAGGCCTGGGCAGCACGTCTGATAGAAGATGTTCCCAGACGTGCCTGAGGGGGAAGGGAAGCTAAGCTTTCATAGTGAAAAGATACAAAAGCATCTCGAGCTTCTGTTCGTTTTAAAAAGCATGCAAGCATAAGACCTTCTGGAAGTCGCGTGGGCATATCTTTTAAAGAATGGACGGCAAGATCAACTTTCTTAGAAAGAAGGGCATTTTCCAATTCTTTTGTAAAAAGCCCTTTTCCGCCAGAAAGATAAAGAGGTTGATTTAATAAGACATCCCCACTTGTTTTCATAGGATAAAGTTTAATATGACCTTTAAGGGAGGGATAAATTTTTTCAAGTGCGGAAAGAACCATTTGTGCTTGGACCATGGCCATGGGACTTTCACGAGTCCCAATACGTAAAGGAAGAGGGAAGTTGTTAGGCAATTTTAGAAGAGAATTTGTATTCATTTTGACCTAATGGCGAAAGTGAAGCATGCAAAACTTTATGCTATTTTTAAATTTTTTTAAAGACTATAATATTTATAATCATAAATGATTGCTTTGCTATTTTGGATGCTCTAATTAATCCCACAGACCATCTCCTGAGCTTCCACGACTGAGATCTTTACTAAGGGCCTTCCCATTCATCTGATGAAAACTCTTTCTTTGCTAAGTCTCTATATTCCTCTCAACAGAAAGCTCTTAAAAAACTTATTAATAAGGGTCTTAGAACATTATAAGCCTTTAGTTAATTCAGAGGAAGAGGGGGAAGATAGGATACGAAATATCTCTTTATCATGTTTTCTTTTTAGGGCTTTTTTTTAACAGCTCTCTTCGTGCTTTTTTTAAGCGTGGAGTTTCATCTTTTAAAGGATATTTATGAGACATAATTGTATCAATGATATTAAAAAAATCGCTATCTTGTTCTTTTTGAGAGGGCTCAACAGAAGATTCTGAATCTTTAGTGAGACTCAGAGTTGGATAGTCACGATTAAAGTCTTCTATTTGCTTTAAAAAAGAAGTTTTTTCTATTTCCGTTAAATGTTGGGAGGGCAGCAGCTCGTTTAAAGCACATATTTTTGCATATATAAGAACGACTTTTTTTAATAGATCTGCTGCGTAAGTCTTGAAAAGAGATAAGACATTGAAATTTTTGGAGA
>JAFEBT010000114.1 GCA_018242545.1 Pseudomonadota bacterium | reverse complement strand
AAATTTCTCAAAAAGCTTATTATGCAGAAATTGAACAACGTGGACTCACACGTCTCTTAAAAATTGGCCTTGCGTTTTCGGGAAAGAAGTTTTGTCTTGTTCATGAGATTTCTGCAGTATCTTAATATAAAGATTCCGTTTAAAGTGAATTTAAGATATGATAAAAATCAGAAAGCTTCATACATAAAGAGGATAACATTTTATGAAACTCCCCATTGGGCAAAGTGATTTTAGAAACATTATTGATGGAAACTTTAATTTTGTTGATAAAACGCTTTTTATTAAGGAAGTAATTGAGGAAGCGCCAACTGTCATATTGATCACGCGTCCGCGCCGATTTGGTAAGACGCTCAATCTTTCAATGCTTCAGTATTTTTTTGCGCCGGAGGTGAGAGGCATTCCAACAAAAGGACTTTTTGACGGGCTTAAGATTTCTCAAGAAACTGTTTATGAAGAATATCAAGGCCAAGTTCCTGTCATTTCACTCTCTTTTAAAGATGTGAAAGACAATAATTTTGAGAAGGCTTATGATAAGATATATGAAATTATCGTAGATCTTTATCAAAATTTTTCTTATTTGCAAAAAAGTGATGTTCTTTTAGAAGAACTCAAGCTCCTCTATGTGCGAATCCTAAGAAGAGAAGCGAATCCGGCGCAGCTTGAAAATTCTCTTAAAACACTTACAGAATGTCTTTTTGATCACCATAAAACGCCGCCTCTTATTCTTATTGATGAATATGATACGCCTATCCATGGAGGATATCTGAATGGGTTTTATGATGAAATTGTCTCTTTTTTTCGGAATTTCTTAAGTGCAGGGCTTAAAGACAATCCCTGTCTTTATAAAGCTGTGCTCACTGGAATTTTGCGGGTTTCGCGGGAGAGTTTGTTTTCAGGACTGAATCACCTAAAAGTCTATTCTGTTTTGAATTCCCAATATAGTTCTTATTTTGGTTTTATGGAAAGTGAAGTTGAGGGTCTTTTGAATCAAGCTCAGATGACAGAAAAAGTAACAGACGTTAAAGATTGGTATAATGGATACCATATGTCGGATGTAACGGTTTACAATCCGTGGTCGATTCTTAATTTTATTCAAGAAAGAGGAATCCTTCAGCCCTATTGGGTGAATACATCTGATAATGAGTTGATTAAAACACTTCTTTCAAGATCGAGTTTTTCTTTTAAGGATGATTTTGAGGAGCTTCTTCAAGGAAAGGGAATTGAAAAGCTTATTGATGAGAACATGGTATTTTCTGATTTAAAAAGAAACAATCCAACATCAACTTGGAGTTTATTTTTAATGACAGGGTATTTAACCGCTTTGGATCATCATCACACACCGCGTGGCTCATTGTGTAAGCTTTCTATCCCAAATAAAGAAATTAGTTTTTTACTTCAACGGATTATTGAAGGATGGTTTGTCCAAGATTATGGACTTGAGTGGTATGAGCAATTCTTAAATTCTCTTTTGCGAGGGGAGATGGAGAAGTTCTCTGCTGGCTTAAAAGAACTTATTGATCATACTGTCAGTGTTCATGATACCGGAAGAAGCCCAGAGGCTTTTTACCATGGGCTTATGATTGGGCTTACGGCAAGTCTTCATGCCTCTCCTCTTTATGAAATCCGTTCTAACCGCGAAAGTGGATCGGGCCGCTATGATTATGCGATTATTGCAAGAGAACCTCAGACGCTCAGTATCCTC
>JAFEBT010000113.1 GCA_018242545.1 Pseudomonadota bacterium | reverse complement strand
ATGCGTCCTAAGAACTCTATATTTCCATCTGGAAGATATCGCGCGAGATCTCCTGTGCGATAAAGTCTGAGGTGTTTAGGAAGTTGTGGATCTTTAGCTCGAAGAAAAGGGTTCGGAACAAACCGTTCTGCTGTGAGATCTGGGCGGTTTAGATATCCCCGTGCAAGCCCAGCTCCTCCGATATAGATCTCGCCACTTACTCCAACAGGAACAGGATTAAGATAGGTATCTAGGATATATATCTCAGTGTTTGCAATGGGATGTCCAATTATTCCTAATGAGCATATCCTCTCTTCTGAGTTGATTAAATGATAAGTTACATCTGCTGCAACTTCGCTTGATCCGTATAGATTTAATAATTGGTCATTGGGGAAAATTTGTTTAAACATGTTTATTATAGAAGAGTTGAGAGCTTCTCCGCTAACAATAAAAAGTTTTTTTTCTTTATGGTTATTTTTATTTATTTCAGTTTGAGAAGATTGTAAAATTGACTTTAATAAAGAAGGGACTAATAAACATCTTTTGATAGTATCTTTAGAGATTACATTTATTAAGTAAGTAGCCTCTTTTTCTTTATGTTTTGGAACAATTAATAGTTTAATCCCTTTTAATAAAGGACCAAAAATTTCCCATATTGAGTCTACAAAAGATAAAGATGTTTTACAAACAGCTGTTTCATTTTTAGAAAAAGGATAAATATTCCACATCCAAGAAAATCGATTTATAATTGCCGAATGCTCTCCTAATACTCCTTTGGGCTTCCCAAGAGATCCAGAAGTATAAATGGCATAAGCAAGATGATGAGGAAATGTGAGAGAGGTAAGATTATCAAAGTGTTGAGTTTGAAAATTCTCTAAGCATTGGTCAATTATAACAGTTTCACCTAAATAAGTAGAGAAAGTTTGTTTAAGCTTTTCTTGTAAATAAGATTGCGTAATTAAAATAGAAGTTTTAGTGTCTTGTAATATAAATGAAAGCCGTTCTGAAGGATAGCTTGGATCTAAAGGCACATAAGCGCCCCCTGCTTTGAGGATCCCTAAAAGACCAATAATCATGTCAAAGGATCGCTCTACAGCGATGGCCACAAGTGTGTCAGGACCAACCCCTTTGCTTCTAAGATAATGTGCAAGTTGATTTGCTCGATCATTTAACTCTTGATACGTCAGCTGTTCGTCTTCATAGACAAGAGCAATGTTCTGAGGTGTCTTCTCGACTTGCTCTTCAAATAAATGATGGATACATTTATTGTTTTCTGAAAAAGTTGAATAGGTGTTATTCCATTCAAACAATAGTTGACGCTGTTCTGGAAGTGTCAAAAGGGATAGTTCATTGATTAGTCGGTTTGGATTTTGAAGAATGCCTTTAATTAACTCTTTAAAATGTTGAGCAAATTGCTTAATTGTTAGTTCATTAAATAAATCAGTTGAATATTCGAATCCTACTTTAATTCCTTCTTCATACTCATGAGCTAAAATACTTAAGTCAAATTTAGCAATTGGATAGCTAGAAAAAACTGAAGTAATTTCTATATTATGTAAAGTCAAAGCTTCTTCTTTGGCTGTTATATTCTGAAAAACCAACATACTTTGGAAAATAGGATTACTATTTAACGCTCTTGGAACATTTAAATGATCAACCAATTGCTCAAAAGGAACATCTTGATGCTGATAAGCTTGAAGGGTTGTTTCTTTAATACGTCTTAGAACACTTTTAAAGGTATCATGGTTTTCAAAGGTGGT
>JAFEBT010000112.1 GCA_018242545.1 Pseudomonadota bacterium | reverse complement strand
ATCTCTTTTCTTTTTAAAAGTCTATTTGTTATTTTAATTTATGGAAATAGTATTATAGATAAAACAGTTAAAGCAACATTCAATTCTCTAAACTGGACTTCTTTATTAATTATAAAGGAATCTTCTGCTTCAATTTTGAACATAATTAGACTACCTCCTTGATCTGCTTTAAAAGTAAAATTGTTTAATCATCGTTTTTGATGATCAAAAACATCTTAATTAATTTTAAAATCGTTGTCAACTTTCGAAAATAACTTTTTTGAGTAAAAAACTCTTTTTAATTTAAAATAGCTCTCTTTTCTGTGGTAGAAATAATCTTAAGTAAGTTTAATTTTTAATGACAGATTATAAAACCCTATGACCTCTCTCCAAGATCAACTTGAAAAAAAACTTAAAGAAAAAAATCTTTCTCCCAGAGGATTAGAAACAAAAGCACATTTAGGAACTGGTGTTGTCCGAAATATTCTTTTAGGAAAATCAAATCCTACATTTAAAACCTTAGAAGCAATTGCTCATGCTTTAGAATGCTCTGTTGATGACCTCATCAGTAAAGAGACCCCTGAAGAAATTTTGTCTTCTCTTCTTCCTAAACATATTTATCCATGGAATGAGGAGATGTATTTTCAATCCTTTTCTACTGTCAAAAGTTATATGCATGAGCACAATTTGACATTACCTGCTAAAAAAGTTGTGGAGATTATTTGGGCTCTTTATACCCTTTCGCTTTCCAAGAGTTTGAACTATATCGATAAAGATCTTTGTAACTGGGTATTTAGGCATGCTCTTGACTATTAGATTTTCTCATCCTAGCTTAGAAGGCATCGAGTATAAGGCTGTGGTGTAAAGAAAATAAGAGCAGAAAAACTCCTTAATCTTGATAAATAACCTGTTCCAAACTGAGAGGACACATCCAATGCTATGGGAGTTCTCTCAACACGGACAGAGTATAGGGTTTTATTTGTGAAGTAATGAAATCTTCTTTAAAGTAAATGAACCGTAGAAACCAAAGGAAAAATCTCAACTGGGAATAATTTAACAAGCTCCTAGAGTCTTTTCCAGCACCTAAGGCTAAAACATGCCATCACTTATTTTTTATTCTACTTTGTTCTTTTAAGATAATATGATACACATTAATTAAAGTTTCTGAATAAATTTTCAATTTTTTTTTGTATACAAATAAAAGAGTGTTTTTTATGAATTTCTCTGAAATAATTAAGAAAAATATATTTTCCTATGCAAGTAGCTTACTTTTTATTTTTTTATGGAATATTCCAAATGCTCTAAGTATGGAAGTCGAAGAAAAAGCCCTTACGCAAAAAGAATTTGAAGATTTTCGTGTCAGACAAAAAAGACCCTTAAGAGATCCTTTAAGTCTATCAAGTTTTCATTCTGAGTCTCTTTCAGAGGAAGAAGTGTTTCTTGCCGCAGTAGAAAAAACGGAAGAAAAGTTTGAGTTAAACAAATCTTCTTTGTCTTTTCCATATAAAAAACCATGTCTTTCTTCTAACATCGTTCCATCATCTACAGCTGCTGCCGCAGCAAGTAGTGGTGATGATTTTTTAAATCCAAAAGTTTTAGATACAAAAACAGCTTGTGCTCCAGACAAGGAGAAAAGCTCTTCACAGAAAAAATCTTCAGAAATTTCTTCTCGACTTTTAACAACATTTCAACACCATCAAGACCATCTTTTGACATCTATTCAAAAAGCAAAAAAGTCTATCCTTATAACTTCTCATTCTTTTTCATCCACACGTCGATCTTATAGACAACTCTTTGATGCTTTACGCGAGGCTTCTTCTCGCAATGTGAAAGTTTATTTGTATTTTAATAAAGACTCTGGTCTCCCGGATGAAGAAGTGCATTTTTTAGAAGCTTTAGGCATTAAATTAAGCAACTCTTTTATCCATTCAAAACTACTTGTTATTGATAGAAGTCTTGTTACTTGCGGTTCTTTTGATTGGTTAAGTAACCCTTTAAAGATGCAATCAAATAAAGAGTCTTCTGTTGTTTTAGAAGGAGGGGATTTAAATCCTTTTATTGAGGAAATTTGGGATACTTTAAAAAAATATAAGCATTTATCTCTTCATCCTCATGCTTCTTCTAAGATTGAACGAAGGTTTGATGTTCTTCCTTCTCTTGTTTTTGAAACAGATGCAAAAGCAGAAGAATATGAACTTTTAGCAACACCACAACAACATGATAGTTTTTTTCTCGAATGCTTTGAAAATGCACAACATAGATTAACTTTATGTGTTCCCTTTATTACAAGAGATATAAGGCATTTATCATCTATTCTTCCTAGATCTA
>JAFEBT010000111.1 GCA_018242545.1 Pseudomonadota bacterium | reverse complement strand
CAATATTGGCAGCATCGACAGCAAGGCCTGCTGCGGTTAGGGTGCCTGCAGTTGCAACATTTGCAGCATCAACGGCAACGCCTGCTGCAGTTAAGGCATTTGCTGCTGCGATATTCGCCGCATCAACAACAATAACTGCTGCGGTTAGAACGCCTGCAGTTGCAATATTGGCAGCATCGACAGCAACGCCGGCTGCAGTTAAGGCATTTGCAGCTGCAACATTTGCAGCATCAACAACAATGCCTCTTGTAAGTAAAGAAATAGCAGCTGCAATGTTTGCAGCACTCAGAGGAACTCCAGCCGCTCTAAGAGCCTGTTCAGCTGCACTTAAAGGAGCAACAGCGGCTGCCTTAGCTTTCTTAGCTTCTGGCTGAACTCCTGAAGAAGCCGCATTTGATTTTATTGCAGATTGAACGAAGGAGGGAGTTTGGCTTGATCTTGCTTCTTCTTTTGTTTCTTTTCTTTTTGCTTCAGCTTTTTTTTCTTTTTTTATAGCTTCTTTTCTTACCTTTTCTTTTTTAACTTCTTTTCTTTCTTTTTGGGCTGCTTTTTGTTTTTTACCAGTTGGTTTCTTTTCTTGTTGAGCAGCACTTTCAACATGTTTCTTTGAAGAGCGTGGCTTTGTTACTAAAGGCTCTTGAAGGGTTGGAGCGTCAGGGCCTATAAAAGGAATGTTTGAATCTTCTTCTACAACAGGGGTTTGAGGAACGGCTCTGTTGAAAGAACGTGTTGAGAGCCCAGGTTCAATGGGAGCAGGCGGAGCATTAAAGACATCTACCTGTGACGATTGTGCGCCAAAGGGACGTGTTGCATGTGTTTCTTCTCCCAAAATGCACAAAAAAGAAAGTGTAGAAATGAGCGCAGTTGTAGAAAGATAAGATTTCAATTTCATGGTAGATGAGCTCCCGACTGGTTTTATTTTTAATTGTTTGATCTGGTTATTTTAGTTGTATTTCTAACAGAGTATTCCTAATTTTTAAAGTCGACAAGAGAAAAAAACAAACAAAGTTGTTTTTTTGGATTTCAAATTATTTTTTGAGGGATTAAATTTTTGATGGCCTAAAGATTTTCTTGATTTTTTGAAAGATTTTTTGGAATGAATTTGTTCTTATTTTTTTTCAAGAATACGATCAGAAGATATAAAGATTTCATTTAAAGAGCTTTTAGTCCGGATGTTGTATGAGTTTTCTTAAGTCTTGTAGTATAAGATTAAAATATGATAAAAATCAGAAAGCTTCACACATAAAGAGGATAGCATTTTATGAAACTCCCCATTGGAGAAAGTGATTTTAGAACGATTATTGATGAGAAGTTTAATTTCGTCGATAAAACGCTTTTCATTAAAGAGATTATTGAAGAAGCGTCTAAAGTTATTCTGATCACACGCCCACGTCGCTTTGGAAAAACGCTTAATCTTTCGATGCTTCAGTATTTTTTTGCTCCAGAAGTTGATTCATTCCCAACAAAAGGACTCTTTGACGGTCTTAAAATCTCTCAGGAAGCTGTATGTGGAGACTATCAAGGTCAAGTTCCTGTTATTTCTCTTTCTTTTAAAGATGTAAAAGAAGATAATTTTGAGAATGCTTATGAAAAAATTTACCAAATTATCATTCGTCTTTATCAGAATTTTTCATACCTGCAAAAAAGTGAAAACCTTTTTGAAACGCAAAAATTATTTTATGATCGTATTTTGAGGGGAGAGGCAAGTCAGGTGGAGGTTGCAGAATCTCTGCAAGTCCTTACAGAATACCTTTTTGAACATCATAAACAAAAAACTCTTATTCTTAATTGATGAATATGACACACCTATCCATGCAGGGTATCTGAATGGATTTTATGACAAAATCGTCTCCTTCTTTCGAAACTTTTTCAGCGCGAGTCTTAAAGATAACCGCTTTTTATATAAAGCCGTTCTCACAGGAATTTTGCGTGTATCGCGGGAAAGTTTGTTTTCTGGGCTAAACCATTTAGATGTTTTTTCTGTGTTGAATTCAAAATATAGTTCTTATTTTGGATTTACAGAAGGCGAAGTTGAAGATCTTTTGAATCAAGCCCAGATGGGCGAAAAAATAACCGACGTTAAGAATTGGTATAATGGATACCACATGTCGGATGTAACGGTTTACAATCCGTGGTCAATTATTAATTTTGTTCAAAAGAGAGGGGTATTTCAGCCCTATTGGGTCAATACGTCTGATAATGAATTGATTAAAACGCTTCTAACTGGGGCAAGTTTCTCCTTTAAAGATGATTTTGAGGAGATTCTTCAAGGAAAGAGGGTTGAAAAGCTTATTGATGAGAACATTGTTTTTTCTGATCTGAATAAAGGGGATGAAAGTGCAATTTGGAGTTTATTTTTGATGACGGGATATTTGACGG
>JAFEBT010000110.1 GCA_018242545.1 Pseudomonadota bacterium | reverse complement strand
CTAACATTATTTCTAACACTATTTCTAACACCATTTCTAACACATAATTCTAATATATAAATCTAGCGAAAAGAATAATTCTTCGTACAGGGAAAGGGAAAATTTGCCCAACAAACACAATTTCTAACACAATTTTCTAACATTAATTTCTAACATTATTTCTAACACATAATTCTAATATATAAATCTGGCGAAAAGAAGAAAAGAAGCATAGTCAGGCAAGATAACCAAAAAGCTCAAGATAACGAAAAAGCTCAAGAGCAGAACAACCTCACCGGCTCAAGGAGCAAGAGCGCTCGTAACTCAAGTGGCAGAGCAATTGCCTTCTAAGTAACAGGTTGAGGGTTCGAGTCCCCCCGAGCGTTAATGTATTTAACAATAGTATGATTACCGTTAATAGGAGCGACAGTGGCCGGATTATTCGGACGAATGATCGGCGGAAAGGGCGCATCTCTAATAACAGTTATAAATATGTTTATAACATGAGTATTAGGATTAGTAGTATTTCAGGAAGTAGTATTTTCTCGAAGTCCAACATATATCGAGTTATGAGATTGAGCGATGGTTCGAGTAGGATTTGAATTTGATTCATTAACAGCCGTAATGATAGTAGTAGTAACAAGTATATCATTAATGGTGCATATATATTCAACAGAATATATGGGATCAGATCCGCATTTAGTACGATTCATGTCATATCTTTCATTGTTCACATGATTTATGCTAATATTAATAACAGCATCAAATTTAATGCAATTATTTATAGGATGAGAAGGAGTGGGATTATGTTCATATTTACTAATAAATTTCTGATTCACAAGAATTCAAGCAAATAAATCAGCAATGAAGGCGATGATAGTAAACCGAATCGGTGATGTAGGAGTAGTAATAGGTATATTATTATGTTACAATTATTATGGATCAGTGGAATATTCAGTAATATTAACAATAGCGACACCATTAGAAGGGAAAATAATAGGATTAATGTTATTAATAGGTACAATAGGTAAATCAGCGCAAATCGGATTACATACATGATTACCAGATGCGATGGAAGGTCCAACACCAGTATCAGCATTAATTCATGCAGCGACAATGGTAACAGCCGGAGTCTTCTTATTATTAAGAACAAGTCCAATGTGAGAAGGATCACCAGAAGTAGTAGCAACAGTAGCAATAGTAGGAGCAGTAACAGCATTCTTTGGGGCAACAGTAGGATTGGTGCAAAATGACATTAAGAAAGTGGTAGCCTATTCGACATGTTCCCAATTAGGATATATGGTATTTGCATGTGGAGTATCAGCGTACTCCGCGAGTCTATTCCATTTATTTAATCATGCCTTCTTTAAAGCCTTATTATTCTTAAGTGCAGGTTCAGTAATTCATGCATTAGCAGATGAACAAGATTTACGAAAAATGGGAGCAGTAATAACACGTCAACCATTTACATATACAGCAATGTTAATAGGATCATTGGCATTAATGGGAACACCATTTTTAACAGGATTTTACTCAAAAGATACAATAATCGAATTAGCATATGGAGCATATAAAGTGGAAGGTACAATTGGACATTGATTATTATCAATAAGTGCGGGAATGACAGCATTCTATTCAATGAGATTATTACATGCGGCATTTATTACAACACCACAAGGAACTAAGAAAGTATTTGAATCGGCGCATGAGCCAGGAGTAGCAATGACATTGCCATTATTAATATTATCAATAGCAAGTATATATATAGGATATGTAATGAAAGATGTAATGATAGGAGTGGGAAGTCCATATTTAGAATTTGTAGGAAAAGAAGCACATCATGCAATGGAATCGGAATTTATACCAACATTAGTGAAATGAGTACCAGTAATCCTAAGTGGTATAGGAGCAACATTAGGAATAATAATATATCCATTATCATCAACAAAGATATCAAAACAAGTCTATACATTCTTGAATAATAAATGACATTTTGATCAAATTTATAACTCATTAATAGTGAAACCAATATTAGCAACAGGTTATAGTATAACATATAAAGTATTAGACCGAGGATTAATAGAAGAAATCGGACCAAGTGGAATAGTCCATCAAATCGGAATATTAACACGAGAAAGTAGTCGAATTCAATCAGGTCAAATATATCATTATTGTTTAGTAGTATTAGTAGGTACAATAGTATTTATATTATTTAGCAGTAATTAGGCCCATAACAGGGAAGAAAGACAACAAAAAGAAATCAAATCGAAAACGCACATCGAATCCCACAAAGTCGTTCGTACAAAAATAGGGCAAATTTCCGCAAAGCATAAAACTTTAAAAGATGAGAATTAAGGGAAAAATGAAGAGAAAAATTAAGGGACATTTGAAGGGATATTTTAAGAGATATTTTAGAAGATAATTTAAGAAGATAAA
>JAFEBT010000109.1 GCA_018242545.1 Pseudomonadota bacterium | reverse complement strand
TCTCTCTCTCTCTCTCTCTCTCTCTCTCTCTCTCTCTCTCTCTCTCTCTCTCTCTACCCCTATCTTTTTGTCTAAATCCCCAGGCTGGGAAGCCCCCCCTCTAATTAAAAATCCAAATAGTCGAAAGAAGAAAGGCGGGAAAGAGTATTAAGAAAAAAATCTTTGTAATAAATATAGGAAGAAATCTTTGGAAGAAATCTTTGGAAGAAATCTTTGGAAGAAATCTTTGGAAGAAATCTTTGTAACAAATATAGGAATAAATCTTTGTAATAAATATTGGAATAAAAGGTAAAATCTTCCTAAATTTTCCTTCCTAAATTTTCCTTCCTAAATTTTCCTTCCTAAATAATACTTCCATAAAAATCATCGAAGAAAAATGGTATTAAAAAATTGAATAAAAATAAATTTAATAAGAAGTATATTCTGAAAAGAGGGAAAAAAGATTAGGATAAAAATAGTAATAGAATAGGGAGAAAAAGATATATATTAAGAAAGCTGATAAATAGTTAATAGCTAAGATCAGCAACAGCAAAAAAAAATGACACATTATCATGGATATCATTTAGTAAACCCAAGTCCTTGACCGATAGTATCAGTATTAGGAGTATTTGGAGCAATGGTCGGTGGAGTAATGTACTTTCACAGATACGCATATGGAGAATTATTAATAATAGTAGGATTAGTATTATTAATCACAACAGCAATAGTATGATGACGAGATGTAACACGAGAAGCGACATTCCAAGGGCAACATACATTAGTAGTTCAAAGAGGATTAAAATATGGAGTATTATTATTTATATTATCAGAAGCGGCATTCTTCGTATCATTCTTCTGAGCCTTCTTCCATGCGGCATTAGCCCCAGCAGTAGAATTAGGATCAGTATGACCACCAGTAGGAATAACAGCCTTAAATGCATTTGAAGTACCATTATTAAACACAGCAATATTACTGTCATCAGGAGCAACAGTAACATGATCACATCATGCATTAATAAGTGGAAACCGAAAAGATGCAATATTAGGATTAATAATAACAGTAGTATTAGGTCTAGTATTCACAATCTTACAAGGATTTGAATATTATGAGGCAACATTTACAATCGCGGATTCAGTATACGGTACAACATTCTACGTAGCAACAGGATTCCATGGATTACATGTAATAATCGGAACATTATTCTTATTGGTAATGTTAGTACGAATGATAAACCATCATATGACAAAACACCACCATGCAGGATATGAGGCAGCGATATTATATTTCCATTTTGTAGATATAATATGATTATTCTTATTCATAAGTATCTACTGATGAGGAGGAGCCTAAACCCATAGGGCGAAAGCCTAAAAAAGAAAACAAAATGAAAGCAGTAATAGATCGAAATGAAAAGAGTAATAGTCGAATAACAGGATTAAAACTAGAAATTCGAGGCCGAGTGAATGGGTCATTACGAAGTCAAAAGAAAGTAGCAGTATATGGGCGTCAACAACAGCAGCACACGGGATCGGTAATCGAGATGACAAAGAAGAGTATCGAGACAAAATATGGAACATTAGGATTACGAGTTCAAAGAGCTACAGAACCAAAAGATCAAATGAAATATCGAGGATTAAAGATGAGTACAATAAACTAAAGAAGAAAGAAATGAAAAAATGAGGAATGCGAAAAACAGGAGGTCGAAACAATCAAGGTAGAATAACAGTTCGACACCGAGGAGGAGGATATAAGCGCGCATACCGAGAACTGGAATATCGAGAAGGTCAACATGTGATCCACCTTAACGGTCAAGTGACCGGAATCGAGTATGATCCAAATCGAACGGCATATTTAGTAGCATGTCGCGCGCAAGTAGGAGGAATAACTCGAAACTACTATGAAATAGCAGGAGGAAAGACCGAACCCGAGATCGGAAAAGAAAATACGTATACGACCCTGAGCACAGTGGCAGTGGGAAGTTCAATATATAATGTAACATTGAAACCAGGTAAGAAGAGTCAAATAGCGAAAGCCCGAGGGGCATCATGTAAAATAATAAAACAAGAAGCGACAACGACAGTGATTCGATTACCAAGTTCAGAGATAAAACGATTAAATAATAAAAATCTATGTCAAGAAGGAGAAGTATATGGACGACCTCAAGAAAAACTAGGAACAGCAGGAGCGCATCGAAGATTAGGAGTCCGACCGCGAGTCCGAGGAGTAGCAATGAACCCAATAGATCATCCAAATGGAGGTCGAACACATTCATTAAAAGTGAAAAACAAGTGAGGTAAATTAGCGAAATGAATAAAAACACGAAGTAAAGAGGTAAGAAAATAAAGAATACAAACAGAAAGAACTCAACCCAACTCAACCCAACTCAACCCAACTCAACCCAACTCAACCGAATTCAACCCAATTCATTTTATCTCATCTTATCTCATCTCATTTTATCTTATCTTATCTTATCTTATCTTATCTTATCTTATCTTATCTTATCTTATC
>JAFEBT010000108.1 GCA_018242545.1 Pseudomonadota bacterium | reverse complement strand
CGGCGCTTACCACGACGTCGATTCGTCGGAAATGGCGTTCAAGATCTGCAGCTCCATCTGCCTGAAGGAAGCCTGCCGCAAGGCGAAGCCGGTGCTTCTTGAGCCCGTGATGCGGGTGGAAGTCGTGGTGCCCGATGAATACATGGGGCCGGTAAACGGCGATCTGATTTCGCGCCGCGGGCGCCTGGAGGGCACGGAAATTCGGGGTGGCACGCACCTGATCAAGGCGATGGTGCCGCTGTCGGACATGTTTGGCTATGCGACCGAGATCCGCTCGCGCACGCAGGGCCGCGGAAGTTTCACCATGCACTTCGGGCAGTATGAGGAAGTGCCGAAGAACATCGCCGAAGAGATCGTGGCGAAGGTGCAGGGCAAAGTTACCAAGTAGGAGAGACAAATCCCATGGCAAAAGAGAAATTTGATCGCAGCAAGCCGCACGTAAACATCGGGACGATCGGGCACATCGATCACGGGAAGACGACGCTGACGGCGGCCATCACAAAGGTGCTGGCCAAGCACAATCCGAAGAACTCGTTCCGGAGCTTCGATTCGATCGACAACGCGCCGGAAGAGAAGGCGCGAGGGATCACGATCGCGGTATCGCACGTGGAGTACGAGACGGCGAAGCGGCATTACGCGCACGTGGATTGTCCGGGACACGCGGACTACATCAAGAACATGATCACCGGGGCGGCGCAGATGGACGGGGCGATCCTGGTGGTGGCGGCGACCGACGGACCGATGCCGCAGACGCGGGAGCACATTCTGCTGGCGAGGCAGGTGGGAGTGCCGTCGATCGTGGTGGCGCTGAACAAAGTGGACATGGTGGACGACGCGGAGCTTCTGGAGCTGGTGGAGCTGGAAGTGCGGGAGTTGCTGTCGAAGTATCAGTTCCCTGGGGACGATCTGCCGGTGGTGCGGGTGAGCGCGCTGGGAGCGTTGAACGGGGAAGAGAAGTGGGAGAAGGCGATCGACGAGTTGATGGACAAGGTGGACACGTATGTACCGCTGCCGGAGCGGCCGGTGTCGAAGCCATTCCTGATGCCGATTGAGGATATCTTCTCGATCCAGGGGCGCGGGACGGTAGTGACGGGGCGCATCGAGAACGGGATCTGCAAGGTAGGCGAGGAAATGGAGATCGTCGGATTCCGGGCGACGCGGAAGACGGTGGTGACGGGCGTGGAAATGTTCAAGAAGTTGTTGGACGAAGGGCGCGCCGGAGACAACGTGGGGCTGCTGCTGCGCGGGATTGAAAAGAACGACGTGGAGCGGGGACAGGTGATCGCGAAGCCGGGGTCGATCAAGCCTTTTAGCAAGTTCAAGGCCGAGGTTTACGTGCTGAGCAAGGAAGAGGGAGGGCGGCACACGCCGTTCTTCAAGGGATACCGGCCGCAGTTCTACTTCCGGACGACGGATGTGACGGGAGTGGCGCAGTTGCCGGAGGGGATGGAGATGGTGATGCCGGGAGACAACGTGACGCTGGAAGTGGATCTGATCACGCCGGTGGCCATGGACAAGGGCTTGCGGTTTGCGATACGCGAAGGCGGACGCACCGTGGGCGCCGGCACGGTTACGGAAATTCTGTCCTAACAGGAAGGTACTATGCGGGAAATCATTACCTTGCAGTGTGGCGAGTGCAAGCGGAAGAATTACAGCAACACCAAGAATAAGAAAACCACGACGGAACGCATTGAGCTGAAGAAGTTTTGCCCGTTCTGCCGCAAGCACCAGCCGCACAAGGAAATCAAGTAGAATCGGGTTAGGCGCAGTCAGAGGAAGCCGAAGGGGCGTAGGTTTAACGGCAGACCAGCGGTCTCCAAAACCGCGAGTGGGGGTTCGAATCCCTCCGCCCCTGCCAAACTTTTTTGTGGGTTTGGCCCTGCCCGGCGAGAGCCCGCTCGACGAGAGAGAAAGAAGCATTCATGGCAATCGCAAAAGCGAACGAAGAACCAGCCAGTTTTGGCCAGCGCGCAATGGGGTGGCCCGTGCGCGTAAAAAACTACGTGGAAGAGCTACGCGCGGAAATGCGCCTCGTCTCCTGGCCAAACCGGCATCAGGTTCAGAGCACAACTGTGGTGGTGATTCTCTCCGTCTTTGCTTTCGCGGCCTATTTTTTTGTCGTTGACGCGATTGTAAATCAAACGATCACGCGGCTGTTCAACGCGCTTACCAAGCAGTAGGGGCTCATTCATGGAAGACGAACAGATCATAAACGGCGAATCCGCCGAGCACGCCGTGGACGATCAGGCCGCCGGCTCCGAGAGTCCCGTCGCGGAAGCGGCGCCGGCCGCCGCCGAGCCCTCCACGAAGAATTGGTTCATCATCCATACCTATTCGGGATTCGAGCAGAAAGTCGCCGATTCTCTGCGCAGCCGCGCACAGGCATTTGGCTTCGCCGACAAGATCGGACAGCTTCTCATTCCCACCGAAGAAGTGGTGGAACTGAGGAACGGCAAGAAAATCACCAGCAAGCGCCTGCTTTATCCCGGCTATGTTCTGGTGGAGATGGAGATGAGCGACCAGCTC
>JAFEBT010000107.1 GCA_018242545.1 Pseudomonadota bacterium | reverse complement strand
ATGTTCATATGGCTGTTCTTTTAAATGATCTTTTTTTCCCAAAAACAGATCCTAAGACGGCTTCTCTTTTAACCGCTTTTGCTTTTTGCTCAACCTATCTTTTGCGGCCTTTTGGAGCCCTTTTATTTGGGTATATTGGAGACCATTTAGGCCGCAAAACAACGGTTATTATGACGACGATGATTATGGCGATGTCTTGCATTATTATGGCAACGCTTCCAACTTATGCTCAAATTGGGATTACGGCAGCTTGGCTTGTAACATTTTGTAGAGTCGCACAAGGGTTATCGTCGATGGGAGAAATTTTGGGAGCTGGGATTTATATGACCGAAGTTACCAAGCCTCCAGCACGTTATCCAGCGGTGGGGCTTATTGGTTGTGCATCTCGTTTAGGAACCGTTGCCGCACTTGGGATTGCGATGCTTGTAACCAGTCAAGGGTTTAATTGGCGAAATGGCTTTTGGATTGGAGCGGCTATTGCGGTGGTTGGATCTGTTGCGCGCACACGCTTACGTGAAACGCCAGAATTTGTTGATATGAAACGTCGGATGAGAAGAGCCCTTGAAGACGTAAAAGAAAAGAGTCCTGAAAAGGCAGAAAAATTACTAGCGCTTCAAGAAACTTTAAAGCGTGAAAAAGTTGCTTGGAAAACGATGCTTGCTTATTTTGTTATTTCGGCAGGAACAGCTGTAAGCCTTTATTTTAATTATTTTTATTGTGGGGGGCTCTTAAAAGAGATGGGATTCACACCTGGTGCAATAATCCAACAAAACTTTATAATTTCAATTTTTGAACTGGCTGGGATGATTTTAACTGTTTATCTAAGTTATTGGGTTTATCCCTTAAAAATCTTAAAATTTAAAGCTCTTTTTTATCTTCCTTTTCTTATTTTATTTCCTTTTTTATTAAGTAACTCACCAACGCCCTTAACAATCTTTTTAATACAAGCTATTGGTGTCATGATCGGGCTAACAGGTATTCCAGCAGATGCTATTTTATTTGCGCATTTTCCTGTTTTTAAAAGATTTACATATGTTAGCTTTATTTATGCTATCTCACGGTCTTTAATGGCTGTTGTAACGTCTTTTGGCCTTGTGTTTCTAACAGATTTTTTTGGATCATGGGGACTTTATTTTATCTTAATTCCTTTTACAGTAAGCTTTCTATGGGGCGTTTATCATTATGAGATATTAGAACATCGTACGACGCGATCTTTCCTTGGAAATTTATTTCAATGGCGATCAAGTTTTCATAAATCATTTACGTAAAATAAGGTGAGTTTTTGGTGAATTAGATGATGTTAGCGTCATCTTTTTAAAGAGATGACGCTAATTTCAACAAGAAACTTTAGGCCAAATGTATCGTATGTTTCTTGTACTTTTTAAGTTGTTTTATGCATAAAGACCAATAAGAAAAGCTTTTCTATTTAAGTCTTTTATGAAGGAATATTTTTGAGATTTTTAAAGCGTTATTTTAGAAAACAAGAGAGGATTTAATCAAATGAAAAAGATTTTAAAACCATTTTTGTCTTCTCTTAACAGAGAGCAAAAGGAAGCAGCAGGACTTTTGCAACTAGGCGCTCTTTTTGAATATTTTGATCTCATGCTCTATGTTCATATGGCTGTCTTTTTAAATGTTCTCTTTTTTCCAAAGACAGATTTGAAGACAGAGTCCCTCTTAACGGCTTTTGCTTTTTGTTCAACATACTTATTCAGACCCCTTGGAGCAATTTTTTTAGGATATATTGGAGATAACTTTGGACGCAGAGTTGCTGTTATTTTAACAACAATGATAATGGCAATTTCTTGTATTATCATGGCAACGCTCCCAACATACGCCCAAATTGGAATTACGGCAGCTTGGATTGTAACAATTTGTCGAGTTGCACAAGGCCTTTCTTCCATGGGAGAAATTATAGGAGCTGAAATTTATTTAACAGAGCTGACCAAGCCTCCTGTGCAATATTCTGTTGTTGGATTTATAGGATGTGCATCCCGAATGGGAGCGATGGCAGCCCTTGGAATTTCTTATCTTGTAACGCATCAAGGCTTGAACTGGAGAAGTGGGTTTTGGATTGGCGCAATGATTGCAGTCATCGGGTCAATTATTCGAACACGTTTGCGTGAAACACCGGCATTTATAGATATGAAGCGGCATTTAAACAGAGTACTTGACGATATCAAACAACAGGCGCCTGAAAAAACTCAAAAACTTCTTATTTTAAAAGAGAAATTGCAACGTGAGAAGGTGTCTTGGAAAACAATATTTTCATATTTTGCGATTGCCTCAGGGGCTGCTTTTAATTTTTATTTTGTTTATTTTTATTGTGGCGGACTTTTACGGGAAATGGGATTTGAAATTCGAGATATTATTTATCAAAATCTTATTGTGTCTACGCTTGATTTTTGTGCCCTAACACTGACTGTTTTTCTAAGTTTTCGTATCTATCCTCTGAATATTTTAAAATTTAAAACGCTTTTATACCTTCCTTTTCTAGGGCGTGTCATCAATTAAATTGACAAAGAAGGAGAGAGAAGAGATATTGAGG
>JAFEBT010000106.1 GCA_018242545.1 Pseudomonadota bacterium | reverse complement strand
AATAAAGAAGAGGTTAAAAATCCAGAAGCCCCATTTCTCAAACCCAACAAAACTGAAAAAAAACCTCCGGAAAAAAAATTAAAGCCTCTTAATAGTCCTGTACCTGTGCCTAGTACTCAACAAATAGTTTATCGAAGCCAAAATTTATTTCATGCTATTGATTTTAACAAGGCCAAGTCAGTTCCTCCAACTGTCCAGCAACCAGAGGGTCAGTCTAGTCTTAGGATAACTAATTCCAATCACGTAAGTACTTCAGCGTCCATGGATTATTCGAGTCTAGATCTTTTACATGCTTTATCTTTAAAAAGCCTTGACGGCATGTTGGAAAAAGTAAAAAAACAAAACCAGCTTTATAGTGTCATTGTTAAAGGAGAACGCCTTGATTTTTATGAACCAAAACTTCCCAATCAATCAGGGCAAACACCATGGACCTACCTCGATTGCCTTAAACCCTATCAAGCTAAGGCTGCCGATTATCTTCATCAATTTTTCCGTCTCAATAAATTTTATCCTGTCTTGGCGTGGGAAATGGGTACTGGAAAAACATTAACTTACTTGAATGAAATTTTTCGCCTAATTTCAGAGGGGAAGGAAATCTTTCCTATACTTGTTCCTAAAAGTGCAGTAGATCCCATTTATAAGACAGCCCTTAAAGAGATGTGGGCAGTAAAATCTCAAATTCTCCAAATTATCATTCATGCTAATCTAAATGGACTTTACAATGCCAATTTGGATCAGTTTTATCAAGAACTTCTTAATTATTTAAAAGAAGGGGGGTGTAAACAAAACCGTTGGTAATCTTTAAGCTGCTCTTTGGGAAGTCCAGTATGTTTCCCAGTAGCCATTTAATCTACTCATTCTTAAATTAAGAATCGCATTTGCATTTTCTACTTTCCACCATGCTCCCGCAATCTTTAGTCTTTTCTGCACCACATGCCTATGACTACTTTCAATTTCACCAGAACCAATCGGTAACCCATTAGCTAATGCTTTTTGATAATTCATATAATCTATTCTCTTTTCCATGTACCTATAGCATCTTGTTAAGCCGTTATCTTCATCTCGGTTATCTAAAGAGGCATATTTAGCTGCTATCTCTTCAAATACTTCTTTATGTCTCCCTGTCTTTAGCTTTTCCTTGCTTACTTCCATCCATTTTTTGGGTTCAAATACATCACACCATATTGATGCTCCAGATAAGTATTCACATAAGTGAAAAAAATCTATTAAATAATCAGAACGATTACAAAACTTTAATTTTACCTGTTCTGCTATCCATGGAGCGCCATCACCAACGGCATGAATATAAGTTCCTTCTTTCATTCCAGCTAAAACTGCACACTCTAACATCTTTTGGCCTGCTTCCTCAGCTGTTCCGATTATACCGGCATAGTATCGATTTACCTTGTCTTTACCTCTGGCAAAGCTTAGTTTTACTTCTTTCCAACTAATCTTTCTTCCTTTTCTCGCATCTTGCTGACCCTTAGCAATATCAATCTCTACTATCGGAACCATGCTTCCATCTGTTTCACTAATTAAAATTTCCTCCCTGGCCTCTCCAACTTTTTTTAGTTCAATTATCTTGTAAGCATGCTTTTCTGTTATCAATCTTATAGTCGAGGAAGGAACATCAATTCCATAATGTTCTTTCATCTTCTCCACTACCTTTCCGAAAGGAACATCTGCTCCAAAGTCTGTCAAAGCTCTTTCTAATGGTAATGAATAGCTTCTACCTGTCACTTGAGACGATCTAGAAAATGGTCTGAACAACTTTCTTTCTTCGATAAAGCATCGCTCCTCTGTAGTTACCTGTCCAAATGTCGTATGCCAATTTACTTTTTTTTTGAATGCAGCTTTAGTTTTTTTTCTCGTGCCAATTCCTCCTTATCCTGTGTTTGCTGTTTTGCCCAATCTTCGAGACATTTTTTTCCTAAACCTCTTACTTCAGGAATAAGAGCAAATTCAGCTTCATCAGCTATTTCAATCCCTTTAACTCCTTCAGTAATATCTAAAAGGTTTTTGATGGTTTTTAACATTTCTGGGTGATTTTTTAGGCGAGTGCATATCTGATTCATTTCTTCTTCTTCAAACATAAATATCTCCTTTTGTTAAAAGAAAATATTTATGCACTATCGATGAAAATCTTACCAACGGTTTTGTTTACACCCCTCCTTAGGCAATCCATTATTTTTAATTTGGAATTTTATGCGCACTTAGATAAGATAAACAAATGGAAACGGCGAAGGAAGACGATAAATGGACGCCATCTTGATTTCAGAAGCGTGCTTTACTTTATCCTTTTGAAATTCCCGTTTCTTAGGTTAAAAAACCCTTAGGAAAATAAAATGTTCTCTAAATTCCTTGATCCCAAAAATGATGTAGCTTTTAAGAAAATCTTTGGTACAGAGAAAAACAAAGATATCCTCATTCATTTTCTCAATGATATGATCACCTTCAAGGATCATGGACAAATTCAAGAAGTCACTTTCTTAAAAACTAATCAAGATCCAGTAACAGCCGCTAAAAAGACCAGCATTGTGGATATTTTATGTAAGGATGAAAAGGGAAATACCTATATTGTAGAAATGCAAGTTGC
>JAFEBT010000105.1 GCA_018242545.1 Pseudomonadota bacterium | reverse complement strand
TCCTTTCTCATTTCAAAATATTATGACATTTATCTATCTATATGTAAACACTCTCTTCTTTTTAAAAGTCTATTTGTTATTTTAATTTATGGAAATAGTATTATTTTGAAAACCGCTTAGAATCTGGTCTTGAACCATATGTCGGGAAAGTCATGCGCCCTTCAAAAGATGTTGTGCTCGATTTTGGAAACGGAACGAGGCGCCAGATGGTTGCGTATGATGATGGTATTTTTATAGATACTGCAAAAATGATGAATGAGTTGCACAAATATTTAAGGAAAAATAACATTAAATTTGTTCAGAAAAAAATAGAAGCTTTCTCAGATGTTAAAGGTAAATTCATTATCAATTGTAGTGGCCTTGGAGCTCATAAACTCAATCAAGATGAAGATATGATTTCAATTCAAGGTCATTTGATTATGCTTAAAGATCAAAACCCAAAAGACCTTCAGTATATGATTCTTGTTTATTTTAAAGAGGGAGAAACACAATCAGGTCAAAAAATAAAACGTTCTTTTTATATTTTTCCAAAACACCTTCCAAACACCTCTTCCAAAGATGTCGGCGTTATAGGAGGAACTTTTATTGAAGGCGCCACAGAAGAAACTCCAAACAAAGAAGAATTTGATATCCTGCTGCAAGGGGCTAAAGATTTTTATGGACTTAAATAAATAAGTACTTGAAGTTATGCTGTTTCTATAAAAATAAGAACGATTTTAAGTTTATAAAAGTTCACAAAATTTATAAATTCTCTAAATCGACATACCTCCCCAAAATTTCTTGTATTGAAATTTTTTTTATGTCTTCGACTCTAAAGATTTCTTCTCCCATTCCATTTCTTTGAGGAACCATGACTCTAAAAATCGCATCAGGCTCGCATAAGTCTAGTTGTATAAAATAATAAGCTGCGGCAAAAAATTGATCCCGTGTAAACTTATAATGGCCACTTCCATTATCAAGGTCTTTTATTTTTCCCCTTTCAGAAACACCAATATGGCCACCACAAGCGAGTGGAGCTCCAAATCCATAATAAGGCTCTCCTGGCTTTCCTTTTAAAAAGAAGCTATGCTGATTTCCAGTCGCCGATCCAGAGATTTCACCATGCATTGAGGCAATATAAAACTGTGTTTGATTTCTCAAAGCCCAAATATAAATTTGATTGCCATTAAAACCCTTTTGAGAACCCATTGTCGTGAATAAATTTTCGCCTTGATAAAGCCTTCCTTCTTTAAAAGTAATCTTACATGTTTCGTGTTTAGCGGGTGTATTATCAGCTCTATGTTTTTCACACCCATACGAGGGATGAAGAGGCGTTAGAATAAAAGGACCTTCTCTATATTTTACATCTTTATGAGGAGGATAAGATCCAAATTTTTCTACAAGTCTTTGAAGATGCGCATCCGAAAATTCGTTAAAAAAAGCTTCCCTTTTTCTCCATGCAAAACCATGAGATATTTCATGGACGTTATGAGGAAGTGTATTACAAAAAATTCCTCCATAACCTATACTTATAGAAAGAAAGTTTTTACAAAAAATATTTGGAGCAATGCCTACAATAATCTTACCAAGCTCTTGCCAAATTTGCACTTCTATGGTCTCTACTAAATTATCTTCAGTACGACCATAAACCCCTCTTAGAACAATTTGTTCATTAGAATTATAGATTTCACATCCAATTGTGTTTGCAGAGATTCGTTGAGGGCAAGGTTTTTTTAAATTGACCTCTTGCTCATTGACCCCTTTTTTTCTCAGCACAACCGTTTCATAAAGAAAAGCAGCTGAAGGATCAGGCGTAAAGGGATGTTGAATAAAAATCTTTGCAGTGTAACCTTCTAGATCATCCGTTCTTAAGTCCAATACTAATTTTACAGCCTCTATAGGATAAATAAAAAAAAGAAAAAAACTTAAAAAAATGCTAAAACATCTGCTCATAAGGCCTCATAAACTTTTTAAAAAATACCTATTATTTATGTAACCGTTTATTTAAAATTTTCAAGAACCCTATTAAAAATATTGCTTATAAAGAAAAATCTATAAAAACATGGCTTTTAAAATTACTGATACACTCTCTCTTCTTTTCCAAATAAATCAACTGTGTCAATAGGAAGAAGACATTTTAAGTTTATTTTTATTTCAGAACATTTTTGGCGTTTACAAGGCATGCGCTGCAAGAAACAAGCCGCTTTTTTCAAAGGAGAATCATAAAGACAAGAATGACTCATGATCTCAATCACACAGTTAGGATGTTCTTGCAGGAATTTATCTGTAAAATACTTTCTAAATGTATTCATCTCACTTTCGGAGAAGCATGAGCCAAGAAGAACATTTAAGGAAACATTACCAACAATATCAATCTTTCCCTGCTGTATTTGAATCGCAAAAGGATCCTCGGGAGAATCAGAAGCAAAATCTATATGCGGCGTTCGCATACTTTGGAGTATTTTATGAGCAGCAAGCCGAATTTTTTCTGAAGGTTCTCCAAAAACGTCGGCTGTTAAAACCAAACAAAGAAATCCAATTAAATACTTATATTTTCTTATCATTTTCTCGTCTCATTTTTTCTTGTCATTTTTTCTTGTCATTTTTTCTTGTCATTTTTTCTTGTCA
>JAFEBT010000104.1 GCA_018242545.1 Pseudomonadota bacterium | reverse complement strand
ATAAGCTTAACAATTTTAATAATTATTCCTCATTTCTTATATCGAACTGACGTTAATATAATATACTGAAAAAAAATAAATAAATGTGGAGGGATATATCTAATGTCTAAAAAACTTATATTTATAAGTGTTATAGTTACTTTTTTCTGCATTGTTCATTCAACTAAAAGCACTTCACAACCAAATGTGCCGTCATGGGCATCGTGGATGACGTTAAAACAAAAATGTATATACCTATGGAGCCAGAATTGTGGGTATAATTGTTCATATAGCCCACAGGAAGGACAAACAATAAAACAGGCTAAGATAACATATTGTCAGTGCCAAAAAAAATGTAATCAAGGTTATAAAGAGTGTATGCAAGACTCAAGCGTAAACATTCCTGGTGTAATGGGAATTGATTGTCCGAACCGAAGTAAATAGATAATCTTATATGGTCTTAATCTTCAGTCTTTTTAAAACTCCTTTAAATAGGCGTATCCGTTCTTTATCTTTCAAAAATAACTCCGCCTGAATTTTCTTTAAGAAGGGATCATCTTTATCCATAAGCTTTGGTGAATATTCAAAATGAACTCCTGAGAGAAGAGCACGTCCCTTCCCCACCTTTATATCAATAATAGCAGCTTTATCCTCTTTTCCATTTGGCTCTTTATAGAATGCGAGAGGTGTAACATTGGGAACTTTTTTGGCATCTACAAAATGACATCCTCCATTAAAATACGCTGGAAACATGGTATCTTTTTTGATGTCAGGGTCGCCCTTATCACGCCATCTTATAAAACTAAGACGTGCGCCTGAGTTTGTGGCATAATCATAAGGAGCTAAAACAGGCCCCTCTGCACATCCGTTAAAGAAAGAAAGCTCTCTTTTTCCAATAACTTCTAATGGTGTTCCTTTTGCAAATTCAATATTGTCTGATGCATAATAAGCTCCTGCACAAACACCAAGGTAAGATCCTCCTTTATTTACATACTCTTTAATAACTTTATTACCATTTTGAGAAAGACTCTTGCAGTAGGGTATATCTGCGCCTCCTGGCATAACATATAGAGCGGCATCTTTTACCCAATTCCCCTTTATAACTTCTTCAGGCCCGATTTCTTTAATAACATAAGAAGGGTCGACAACCTCTTTCAGACTTTCCTTCATTTGTAACAAAGATATTGGAGATACTCCTGGCCCATTATAAATATACAGACACGGAGGCATATCTATATCTTTAGGGGCTTGTCTCTGAATGTTAGAGAAAGCATAAAAAGGAAACATAAAACAAAGAAAAATAGTAAGCAGGCATTGATTCACTGTGTTCATTTGGTCTTTCTTCCTTTTGTTTGTATAGAAAATTGAGGAATTTCTACCTCTACTTAGAAAAATAAACTAAGTCTCCCTCTTCCCTTTTTTTCAAAAGAATGTTGAGATTTTAAAAGAGAACATCTCTTCAATGTATATATAAATCCTCTCTTAAAATAGAGTTTTCTTTAAAGTATATTGATTATAACCTAAAAGCATTCTTCTAAAACCCTAAATACGTCCCTATTTTTCGATTAAGAAATGTCGGCAGGGTTTTATAAAGAAAGAGCTACATGTTCTTATTCTACAATCCCTTTAAAATTCCATTGAATTTCAGAAAAAAGATCACGTGCAAATTGACCACCTAAATGAGCATCTGCTTCTTGTTTATATCGAAGAAATTGTTCTTCCAATGACGGTTCAGGCTTAAAAAGTGAGTTAAACTCCTCTTCATCAATTCGTATCCTAATCGACTGAAGGTAAAATACGGCCAAGTATGCTTCATTGGATGACATAAACATACGCTTTAGCTCTCCAAATACTTGGGCAAAAGCAGTTGAAGCTTGTGTCCTTTTTTTTAGAAGTTCTTGTTGCCATATACCACAATTAAGGCTTGCCCCATCATAATCCTGTTTTTGAATAAAATCTTCTAACATATTGAAATATGTTGTTAACGCATAACTTGGACAAGCAGTAAGAGGATCTTGAGCTGTTTTTCGTCCTTTATAAAAATCTTTTTCTGCAAAAAGAGTATCATATTCCTTTTCATTAATTCGAGTTCTTACTAATTGAAGAGCACTCTGAGCTAAATGTTCTGTGTTTGAGGTCATAAGGAGACGGTTTAATTCACTAAATACTATGGAAAAAGCTTTTGATTTTTGTGTCTTGTTTTGAGAAAGGTGACGCAGCTGATCACCACAAAAGAATTGCGCTTCTTCAAAATTTTGGTTTTGAAGAAAAACGTCCAATTGGTTGAAACGCATTGTCAATGAATGATTGGGCAAGGACATAGGATCGGAAGGGGCATTAAGAGATCCTCGAGAAGACGAACGACTGCCTTTTTGAGGAGAAGTAGATCCATTAGAAGAAGAATCATGGCTTATAAAATGGCTAGAATGACGCTCTCCCCGCGAGGATGATTGTCTTTCCGAGACAGCATCTGTCATTGTAAAACTTGAAGAGCTCCAACATAGCCCTATTAAAACCAAAACCATTTCCTTTTGCATTTTTCTCATTCTTTTATTCCTATATTGATAGATTTCTTTAATTTTTCGTAAAATGTTACGTAAGAGGAAACGCCAAAAAAATTCAAGAAATTTATCATTTTTTATTATTATATAGAAAAATTTTTTTTAATTAAGGGGAAGAAGAGTTGCTTTTTAGCAAAATAACAAAAAAATAGATTAATTTTTTAGATAATTTTTAAAAATCGGAAAGAAGAAAAGATTAAGAAGAATTCTAAAAATTCTTGGTGGG
>JAFEBT010000103.1 GCA_018242545.1 Pseudomonadota bacterium | reverse complement strand
TTCGAGTATTTCAAGTATAGAGAATGTGAAAATAATACATTCGAGTATTTCAAGTGAGAAAATCTAGCAGAGAAAAATCTAGCAGAGAAAATCCAATTAAGGCCAATCCCCAAGAACAGGGCAGGGAGAATCCCTAAATAAATCCCAAATTGTATAATGGTGATAAACCCCCATAGTCAGAAGGCCTCTCGAACAGGGCCAGGCAAAATGCCCATTAATATAAATCTTTAGTATAGGTTGAGGGTAAATAGGTTTGTATAAAGTGAGAGAGAAACCTCTTTGTAGAGATAAGCCCAAAAGATAAGCCTAAAATGGCCCCCTCTCGTAGATAGCCAGGAAAATGCCCATTATATAAGATAAAATCAATAATCGAAAATCGAAAAAGTAGTAGAGTAAATAGGTTTGTAGAAAGTAAGTGAGAAACCTCTTTGTAGAGAGAAGCCCAAAAGAGAGGCTCAAAAGAGAAGCTCAAAAGAGAAGCCCAAAAAGATAAGCCCAAAAGAGAAGCCCAAAAAGATAAGCCCCAAAGAGAAGCCCAAAATAAGCCCCAAATAATCCCCGTCGTACAGGGCCAGGAGAATTGCCCTTTATATAAGATTTATTATATAAAATCTACTATATAAAAATTACTATATAAAATCTACTATATAAAAATTACTATATAAAATCAACTATATAAAATCAACTATATAAAATCAACTATATAAAAATTACTATATAAAATCAACTATATAAAATCTACTATATAAAAATTACTATATAAAATCAATTATAGAAAATAGATTATAGAAAATCGAAAAAGTAGTAGGGTAAAAGATGAAAAACTTAATATTAATACCACTAATAGGAACAGCGTTATTGGTAATGCTACCAACAGCATCAAAGAATCGAGTTCGAGAAGTAGCATTAGCAGTAAGTATATTAACGCTAATCGAAACAATCCGCTTATACATATTAATGGATAAGAGTGCACTAGGATTCCAACATATGTTAGAACTAAAATGATCAACATATAGTGTATTATTTGGAATGGATAGTGTAACAATGGTATTTGTATTGTTAACAGCAATATTAATACCAATATGTATATTAGTAGGATGAGATACACCAAGAGTCCAAGAAACGGAATATTATGTAAGTTTATTAGTAATCGAGGTATTACTAGTAGGAGTATTTACAGTATTAGATATTCTAGGATTTTATGTATTTTATGAGGGAGTTTTAATTCCAGTATTTTATTTAATAGGAGTATGAGGAGCGCGAAAACAAAAGATAACAGCAGCAATGTATTTCTTTTTCTATACATTAATAGGATCAGTATTAATGTTAGTAAGTATAATATATATTTATACAATAGCGGGAACAACAGATTATATAACATTGACAACAATGGAATTAGGAGTATCAGTTGAAAAAGTATTATTCCTAGGATTTATGGCAAGTTTAATGGTAAAAATCCCAATGTACCCATTCCATGTATGATTACCATTAGCACATGTGGAAGCCCCAATCGCCGGGTCAGTATTACTAGCAGGAGTACTAATAAAATTAGGAAGCTATGGAATGTTAAGATATGTTCAAGTATTAATGCCAACAGCATCAGAATACTATAGCCCATTAATATATACATTAAGTTTATTAGGAGTAGTATATGCAAGTTTAACAACATTAAGACAAACAGATTTAAAACGAATAGTAGCATATTCATCGGTAGCTCATATGGGAATAGTAACATTAGGAATATTTACACCAACAACATCAGGTCAAGAAGGATCAATATTTATTCAATTGGCGCATGGAGTAGTATCATCAGGATTATTTATAGCAGTAGCAATAGTATATGATCGATACCACACACGAACGATAAGATATTATTCAGGAGTAGCGACAACAATGCCAATATTTAGTATATTATTCTTTATATTAACAATGTCAAATATAGCGGTACCAGGAACAAGTAACTTTATAGGAGAAATCATAACATTAAGAGGAGTGATGGATACAAGTAAAGCGGTAGCGGTAATATCAACATTAGGAATGATATTAGGAGGAGCATATGGAATCTATATGTTTAATCGAGTAACATTTGGAGTAGTGACACCCTATTTAGAGGAAGCACCAAGAGACACAAGTCGAAGAGAATTTATAGTATTAGCACCATTAGCGATAATCTCAATAATATTAGGAGTATGACCAAGTGAAGTATTATTATCAATCCATTCAACAGTATTAAATTGAATAATCTAAGGGGAAACCTGTAAAAGAGAGGTATAGGTTAGAATCCTATAAACTTTCTTATGAAAATAATAAGAGAGAAACGAAATCGAAAAGCCTTTATAGCAAATAAGGTAGACCAGATAGTTACACAATTAGTAAAAAGCCTAGGCACAAATGCGGAATCCCCGTCCCCACTGCGTAAAGGTCCGCAAAATATCTGTTATGAAACAGGAAAAACTCGAACAGTAATAAAAGGGTATCGAGTATCTCGACATATATATCGAAAATATACAGATACAGGGCAAATTGAGGGAAATCGACGAGGAACATGATAGAGCAGAAGTGATGAAATGGTAGCCATGTGTAACTTAGGATTACATGTTAATAGCGTGCGGGTTCAAGTCCCACCTTCTGCAGGTTGTCCTCGTAATATCTTGTCCTCATAATATCTTATCTTCGTAATATCTTGTCCTCATAATATTTTATCTTCGTAATATTTTATCTTCGTAATATTTTATCCTCGTAATATCTCTAAAAATCCAAATACTCTCTCTCTCTCTCTCTCTCTCTCTCTCTCTCTCTCTCTCTCTCTCTCTCTCTC
>JAFEBT010000102.1 GCA_018242545.1 Pseudomonadota bacterium | reverse complement strand
AGTAAAGAAAAGTCCAACAGTTTTTTTAAGATTGTTCGGAGTAACCCCTCATCAAAATGAAGTTATACCCAAAAGTTAGTTTTTTAAATTTTATAAAAGACTTTAAAAATAAATCCCAAAATAAAACAGAGGAATATAGACAACACATTTTTTATCAGTCTAAGGACTTTAATAATAAAAAAAGAGAAGAGTTTCTTCAAAAAAGAAATTCAAATAAGCTTTTTTTAAAAAATAAAATTTTACATTTTATCAAAAACGATAGTTTTAGAATTGATTCAGGGAATCCTTGCTTAATAGAAAAACAACTTCCTGGTTTGAAAAAAAGAAAACAAAGAAAGAAAACTTATATAGAGCCCAGATTTCCAGGATATTTAGGGGTGCAAGATACCTCTTTCGTAGGAATTTTTAAAGATATTGGGCATGTCTATCAACAAACATTTATGGATACTTATGCACGCGTTGTTCTTATAAAACTTTATACGGAAAAAACAGCTGCTACTGCTGCAGATTTTCTAACTGGTTGCATTCTTTTTTTCTTTGAGGAGCAAGGAATTCCACTTTTACGGCTTCTAACAGATCATGACACGGCGTATTCCGGACAAGGTGGAAATCATATCTTTCAGTTATACATCGCTCTTGCAAATATTGATCATTATATAACAAAAGATTCTGATCTGCAGGTTAGTAAAATTTTTAAAAGTTTTTATAAAACTTTAAAAACCGAATTTTATGGTATTGCTTTAAAAGAGAAAAAATTTTCTTCTTTAGAAGAGCTTCAGAAAGATCTTGATCTGTGGCTTTTTGCGTATAATGAAGTATGGCCTAATTAAGGGAAAGTTTTGTTATGGAAAAACTCCTATGCAAACTTTTTTGGAGGCAAACATAGGATTCTTAGAAAAGAAATTCCTTCTGATACTATTATAAAGCCATATAACAATAATATATCTCTTCACAACGATATGTCTTCATCAACGTCTTTTATTGTTCTGGAATAAATTTTCATAAAGATATGATTCTTAAAATTAATTATATATTTTCATAGTTGACATCAAAATATTTTTGATTGTGTATATTTAATATTATGAATCTTAAAAGAAAAGTAGACCATCTAGAATAGTAAATAATAATTTTCGAGCCATAAACATAGAAAATATCTCAAGAAAGAAGTAAAAAATGAAACCTATTTTTTCGATTATTACAGAAAGTCAAGTAAGAAATGTAGCATTCAATAATCATGAAAGCATCTATGCCTTAATAAAAAAAGCTTATAGAAGTCATTATAAGAAAGAAACAGTTAATCCTCCAAGTTATTTTTTAAGATATCCAGATAAACCAAATTCAAGAATAATAGCTTTACCTGCCTCCATAACATACAACCCAAGGATCGGCGGAATAAAATGGATTGCGAGCAATCCAGACAATATAAAAAAAGGATTAAACAGAGCCTCAGCTGTTATCATTTTAAATGATTATGAGACTGGATATCCTTTTTCTTGTATTGAAGGAAGTTTAATTAGTACCATAAGAACAGCGTATTCAGCGGTTGTTGCGGCTGATAAGCTCATGATAAATAAAAATATAAATGTCGTAGGCATATTAGGGACAGGAAAAATAGCTTTCAATATTCTGAGGTACTTGTGTTTACAAAATTACAATATAGATAGTATTATATTGCACGATTTATTAGAAGAAAGAGTAGAAAAATTTATATGGTTGCTTAAGGAAAATAATATAAAATTCTCAGGAAAAATACTTATTAAAAATAGGAAAGAAGATCTTGTAAACGAGTCTAATTTATTAATACTAATCACAACAACAAACAAACCTTACATTGATGATTTGTACAAAATTAAAAATGATGCAATTATATTGCATATATCTCTCAGGGACATCATGCAGGAGGTTCTAGTAAAATGTAATAATATTGTAGATGATATAGACCATGTAAGGAATGCAAGCACGAAACAAGCAAATACAAGTCCTCATCTTGCACTGCAAAAATATGTAAATATAGATTTTATAAATGGAACCATAGGACAGTTAATTGCAAATGAAATTACGATAGATCGAAAAAAAACAACTATAGTATCTCCTATGGGGTTGGGAATATTAAATATTGCCTTAGCAAATTTTATATATAGGGAGACAGAAAAGAATCACGACTTTATCAAAATTAAGGATTTTTTTGAATGAATCATAGGAGCTTTTATTTTTCTCTCCTTTCTAAGTGAAATAAAATCTCTAAAAGAGAGCTGTTAATAAAGAAAAATATTGGTCAGATAAAAAGATTTAAGATGAGATTTAATAATGGTTAATCAAAAGAAAATTATGGAGACTCATAAATGAATAAGGCAACATACCCTTTTTTAATTAATGGAAAAATTATAGAGTGCTCTAAAGCAATACTTCCTTTGAATTCGGTAACATTCAAATATGCTGCTTCTGTATTTGAAGGGATAAGGGGTTATTGGAGAGAAGATGAAAATTCTATGGCAATTTTTGCATTAGAAGAACATTTAGAGAGACTTTTCCAATCCATTAAACTCATGCGTATGGACTATGATTTTACAAAAGATCAACTGAAAGATTGGATATGGAACTTAATTGATCATAATCAGTTTAAAGAAGATATCTACATTAGATGTGCTTGCTCTATTTCTGGGCCTGGTGCAATCAATACCCGTGGCCCAACGATGCTTTCTGTACACGCTTTTCCCTACGCCAGAAAATTAAAAAACACTGAGGAGGGTATTCATGTTTGTGTAAGCAGTTGGCAACGTATTTCAGATATTGCGATGCCTGCTCGCATTAAATGCATTTCTAATTATCAAAATGGGAGGCTTGCAACCTTGCAAGCAGAAGAAGATGGATATGATCTCACTACCCGTCACTTTTAATAAAAGATTGAAAAGTAAGGAAAAATAGAACA
>JAFEBT010000101.1 GCA_018242545.1 Pseudomonadota bacterium | reverse complement strand
ATAATTCTCCTTTCTCATTTCAAAATATTATGACATTTATCTATCTATATGTAAATACTCTCAAGAAAACAAGTCATTTAAAGTGAATGATGAGGCATGGGTCATCTTTATTTTCTTCTCATGTGTATCAAAAAATATTAAAGCATTCTAGGACACCTTTATTGAAATTTATTTATAAAAGGACAAGAATGTTTAAGAAATTTTGTGTAATACTCTTTCTATTTTTTCTACATCCTTTTATAGCTTCCTCTTTTGCAGCTGGACAATTTATGCATGTGCATCTTGCTGATCTATGGCTCCAAATTCAAAAATGGGAATACACACCTGATCAACGACAAGCTTTTATTCTTGGAACACTCTTTCCGGATATTCGTTATTTAGGGGACATAAAACGCGAAGAAACCCATGAAAAGAGCCTTTCCCGTAAAGATATAGAGGTGCAAAAAGGAAATCCTTTTGAAGCCGGAAGAAAATTGCATGTTTGGATTAACCTTATCCGTGAACAATTTGTTGAAAAGTATGGAATTTATGAAAAATTTCCAAAGGCTTTATTTTCTAATCGTGCTCATTTTCTTAAATTTTTGGAAGATGAATTTATATGGGCCAAAATTGATCAAAAATTTATAAGAGAAACATTAACGCATCTCGAATGGGTAGACCAAAAGTTTAATATTAAACCATCAATGCTCCAAAAGTGGTATGTAAACATCTTATTGCCTTATTTAACGCGTCCACCTTCCCAAACTTTTTCTTCTCTTGTTCAAAAAGATGCTGATGTTTTTTTTAATATTTCTAAAGAGGAAATTATGAGATGGAATAGGCTTCTTCCTTCTTTGAAAGAAGATCCTACCTTGCGTTATTATATGGCGCAACTTTTAGAATATATGAAAAAATCTTTTAAAAAAAACTAAAGTTATCTTTAGCTCTTAAATTATAAATAATCGATTTTTTTGTTTTGCTTTAATTAAAAAAATGCCGATGGGAATATCCATCGGCAAATGCTTGGTGATCTTAAGCAGTTAAGGTTTGGTAGGGATTAAGCCATGCTTTTTTTAGAATGACTTGCCCAATAGGAGGCCAAACCAACAAGTGCTACCAGACTCACCAAGGGGAGATGATGAGGAAGGGTTGATAAAAGGTGTTTACTTTCTTTTTCTCCAAGGACGGGTGTTAAAACATTTTCTAAAATAGGATGCACAGTCTCAAGGGCTGGTAACATCTTATTTTTTGGTTTTAAAAGCCATCCAACAAAAAACAAAATAAGACTTAAACTTAAAAATATCCCTCCTAAAAATGCGAGTGTTAAAACCCTTCCAATTTCTGGAATTAAAAAGTGATAAAGACAAAAACATCCAAATATAAATCCAATTAAAAGAAAGACAACGCCTAATTTTTGGGCAATAATCTTTCCACAATTAGGCTTTGGAGGCCCGACAAGTGTAAGCAGAAATTTTGTAATGAGAGGAGACATCGGCTGACCTCACTTTGTAATCTTACCAATAATAAATCCTGCGCCCAGTGCAAATAAAATGCTCTTAAGAGGATTTTGTCCAACATATCTTGTTAAGCACTCAATTTGTTCTTCAGAATAGGATTCAATCTGCTTTTTATAATTTTGACCACTTTCTGAGGCAGAGGCCAAAAACTCATCAAAGGAACCTTTTAAGTCCTCAAAAGCTTTCTTTGATATTTTCTTAAGAGGATCCCACTCTTTCTCGGAGGCATTCTTTAATTTTGTATAGGCGTCTGTTGCTTCATCAAAAACAGCTTGCAACGATTTTCCAGCCTTTTCAGCATGAATACCTGCTTTTCCTTTGAACTCAGACTGTATTTTTGAGAGCTCTTTTCCATAGGAGCTTAGCTCATCTTTCAGTTCATTAAGATACGCTTTATTTTTATCCATCGTGTAATCTCCTGAGTTAAATTAAAGGTACTGGTGTAAATTTTGGAGTATTTCAAAATATATAAAGGATCTAAGAAAACGAAATCTCAAGTAGAGAAAAGAAAAAAGCTTATAAGATTACTTGTTTCCTTCCGGATTTAGTATAAGTAAGATAGAAGAGATCTAGGAATACTTAGAGCCGTTCGTGCCAGTTCCGATATTGTAGATTTTCTACTTCTTATATTCTTAGTGTCTCACTTTTTAAAAGCGTTGTAAACCATTTTTTTTGCATCCTCAAAAGATCTCTTTTCAATAAATATAATTTTTTAGAATTAAGAAGGATCTTATTGATTAAAGTCTGACGTCAAAAAAAGAGCTTGAAAAAAGCAAGCCTTGTGAATATCCCTCATATAAATAAGGAATCATACCTGAAGAATATTTAAAAATTGAATCATAAAATCTTAGATTTTAATGATTTGATTCTCCGATATCTTCATTCCATAAACTTGGGTTATGGGTAATAAATGTTTTCATCATTTGAATGCTTTCTGAATCATTGAGCACAATGATTTCGACACCTCGTGCTTTGAGCAGATCTTCATTGCCTTTGAAGTTTTTATTTTCTCCAATGACCACCCGTGGAATTTTATAAAGAAGAATCGCGCCTGTGCACATATCACAAGGAGATAAAGTTGTATAAAGAGTGCTTTGTTGATAGATAAAAGCTTTTTGCCGGCCAGCATTTTCAATGCAATCCGTCTCGCCATGTTTGATAGCACTTTTTTCTTGAACGCGTTTATTATGGCCACGTCCAAGTACCTGATTTTTATAAACGAGAAGGGCGCCAATGGGAATCCCTCCCTCAGAAAGTCCTTTTTTGGCTTCCTCAAGGGCTAATTGATAGAATTTTTCATCCGACGTAAGATCATTATAAAGGTATTGGTTCCTATTTTTATGCATTTTCTTTGTTTCTTTCCAAAAATGTTTGTTCTAAATTTTGGATGCAAAGACTGTATTTTTCAAGACCTAATAGGACGTTATTTTTAATTATGAAAATTTTGGGAAGGGTGTTTAATTTTTTTCGCAAAATTTGTTTATTTTCTCCAGTAAGTAGAGTGCAATAACACTTACTGGAGAGTATTAAATAAATTAGAGACACTTAACTAAATAATGTTTATGTGATAAGGTTCATTATAGGAGGTACCCT
>JAFEBT010000100.1 GCA_018242545.1 Pseudomonadota bacterium | reverse complement strand
AGGCAAAAACATCAACTGAACTTAAATCTTGGTATAATGGATACAATATTGGAGGGGTGATGATTTATAATCCATGGTCCATTATGAATTGTATTTATAATGAAGGGGAATTGAAAGCATATTGGGTTGGTACGCAAGCACGTCCCTTATTGAACGGGCGCTTGTTTTGGATAAATTTCAAGAAGAGATGCAACGGCTTGTTGAGGATGAGACCATTGAGATGATTGCGGATCCTAAGATGGTGTTTGAAGACATCAAATCCTTTCCAAATGCACTTTATAATCTCTTGCTCTTTTCTGGGTATTTAACAGCCTCTCTCATTGAGAACTCTAAAGCAGGAACCTATAGATGTGAGGCTCGTATTCCGAATAGAGAAGTCCGAGAAGTCTTTGAAGTCTCTTCCATGTCTTGGATCAGTCAAAAACTTAACATTGATTTAAATGATTATAATTCTCTTCTAAATGATCTTTTGAAAGGAAATATAGATATCTTTACTCAAAAACTGAAGGATTATCTTGAAATCTCAGCAAGCTTTTTTTCAACACATCCTAAAAATGCTGAGCTTTTTTATAATGGTTTTATATTGGGCCTTGTGTCAGCAGTATCTTCATACTATTTTATAGAAACGGAAAGAGAATCTGGGTTTGGGCACACTGATCTCATGCTTATCCCAAAAACTACGGCAAAATATCAAAATGCCCTTATTTTAGAGTTTAAGTTTTCAAAATTAGGCGAAAATTTAAGATTTCTCGCTCAAAAAGCTTTAGAGCAGATTGAGATAAAAAATTATAAAGCAAAGATCAAAGATCATAAGACTGTTTTGCGCACTTTAAAAGTAGGACTCGCTTTTGAAGGAAAAAATGTTGAAGTAGCCTTCAAAGAGGAGATCTAAAAAGAAAAAAATTATTTTAGAAGCTGCCTCCTTGATCCCATTGAATGCGAAAAAGTGAGCTTCCTTCTTTTCGAAGCCAGGCTCGATAAACTTTATAAAAAGGGCATAATTCTTTAACAAGAGTCCAAAAAGAATCACTATGATTCATTTCCTTAAGATGGGAAACTTCATGCGCACAGACATATTCTGCTATCTCTTTAGGGGCAAAAATTAATCGCCATGAGTAAGATAAAATTCCATTATGGGAACAACTTCCCCATCTACTTTTAAAATCACGCACTTTTATTTCTAAAGGACGCGTTCCGAGACGAGACGCATAAAGAAAGCTTAAATCATAAAAGAAACGGATCGCTTCTTTTTTTAAATGGGCTTCAAGGACTTTTTGAAAGTTTCTTGGAGAAGGACATGAAACAATCATTCTTTTTTCTTTAAAAACCAGGCCTTCAAATCCTTTTTGAATCTCTAAAATATATTTTTCTCCAAAAATATGAATTTCTTCTCCCGGCTTTATAAGAAGGTGGGGTTTTAATTTTTTAACGCCTTTTCGGATCCATTCTTCTGATTGATAAATAAAATCTTCTATTTTTGAAAAATGATACTTCCCCACGCTGACACGTAAACATGTCCGTGCTTGATCAAACCTCAAACTAAGCCTTTTTATACCAAGCTTTTGCCGGATTTCTATTGTAATATAAACCTCATCTATTTGGAGGCCTGTTAAAATTCCATGTTCATTTTTTAAAAGATGCATTCTATTTCATTTTCTGAAAAATATTTCAAAATACACTGTTAAGCCTTAACTATTCCTCTAAAAAAGAGTATATAATTAAAAAAAGGAGAAAAAATAATGTCCTCTAGAATTCTGATATCCTTTCTCATAACGCTAACAAGTTTTGGGCTTTTTAAAGACCTTCAAGCTAAATCCGATAGCCGAAGTGATCTTGAACCAATTATCATCGAACAACGGAATCAACAACTTTGTGAAGGACCTCTTCATACAAATTGCCCTCGTGATGGAAAAATATTCGGTGATTTAAGCTGGTCTCCCTTTTCTAACGATCAAGAATCTCCTCCTCCTCCGTCTGAGAGCACAGACATAATCCCAGCCGACGTTGAAGGCATTGAGTATAATGATGACGTCCCTCATCCCCTTGAAACTTAAAACAATTCTATCGTTTTTTGTCTCTTATGAAAAGAAGCCGGGGCTAAAAAATCTAATTTAACCCTCTTTTGGACTGGCTATAAAAGTAATCCCACATAACATATTAAAAAATCTTTATAATAAAAAGAATTAAGAAAACAGATTCCTATCTTTATTGGGGGTTTAGTCCAATCCTTAAAAGTGCTCTCTCAAGACCGTGAATAGCTTCATCTGAATAAAGCGCTCCTTGAACATGGTATTGAATGACACCCTTATCATCAATTAAGAAAGTTTCTGGAACGCCTATTATATTAAACTCAGAACCAACAAATCCTGTTTTATCTAAACCAATATTTGTAAAAGGATCTCCAAATTTTGAGAGCCATGTTTTTAAAGCATCCTCATTATCTTGAAATGCAATCCCATAGAGAGGTATGTTGTATTTTCGAGATATTTCTCCGAGCATTTTATGCTCTACACGGCATGAAAAACACCAAGAGGCAAAAAAGGTAAGAAGGCACGGCCTTCCTTTAATCTCTTCTTGGTTGAATTCCTGTGGAGTTCCAAGCGACCTTAATGAAAAAGAAGGAACCTCTCGCCCAATCCAGGGGGAAGAAACAGAATGATGCTCAGAAGGCGTATAAAAGAGATAAAGAAGACTTAAACATATGAGGAGTATCCCAACATAAGTATGCCATTTCTTAAAAGCCATTTCTCTGTTTCCTTACATTAAAGATTTTTTCTTTTATAGCCTATCCATTTCTTTTGGGCTAGCATAAGTTTATTTTTGAAATTAGGAGTATATTTTTTTCTTTCTTTTATATTACTCTACATTAGGTTACCAATCGTGTAACTTAATGTAGAGTGTAAAATAAACCTTTTCTAAGTCTCTTGCAGAAAAATCTCCGCAATAATGATTCTAATTAATGAAAACCAATAAAGCTGAAGTATCAATTATTTTATACATCTTTGTTTTCTTCGTATCTTTCTTGTAAAAGAAGTGAAACAAGATCTAAATCATCTTTATTAAATTGCTTCACTATTTTCCTGGCACACGTTAGTGAATCTTTAAAGGTCCTAATTTTAAGTTCTTTACCTTCTTGAAATAAAATAACTTCTTGACCGGGTGCAAGAAAGAGAGATTTTCTGAAAAGATAAGGGATTAATACACGACCCTTTTTATCAACTTTTTATCAATATGTGATTTTACTATTTTCATACAGATTGTCATTTCAAATAAAGGTTTTCACTTAAAGCTAAGGCCTGTAATAAGGCATGACCAAGATGCTCTGGGTCTAAATCAGAGGTTACTTTTTTATCTTCGATCCAATCATATCCTGAAGATCCTAAGAAACGACAAGGCGTA
>JAFEBT010000099.1 GCA_018242545.1 Pseudomonadota bacterium | reverse complement strand
CAGCCCAAACCCCTGCAGGGCCTCTTGCTGTCCTAAGTCCCACAGTTCCTTTCTCTGGCAACACCACGAATGTGCCAGGCCCACAAACGCCTACAAGAGCTGCTGCTCTTTTAAGTCCAGTTGCTCCTTTTTCTGGAAATGTCTCTGATATCTTATATATACAAACACCTAAAAGATATGATGCTTTCTTAAGCCCTATTGCCCCATTCTCTGGAGACCCAGACATACAGACACCTGCAAGGGCTTCTACAATGAGAATTTTAAATAATGATCTAAGCTTACTCGGACCTACATCCGGAACTGAGGATTCTTTTTAACTAAAACATTTTAAAACTTTTAATTATGCATAATATAAAATATTTTTTTAAAAAGTTATGGACATTATGATTAAAGTTATTTAAAAGCTGATATATGGTCATTGAAATGAATTTTTTGATCTTTAGTAATTCCGTTATACTTAATTTACACATATAATTTTTGAGAAGTTTAATGATAATCATAAAATTTAAATATATTTTATATACAGCCCTTACAACACTGATTCTTTTTTCTACATCAGTTCAATATTTAGAAGCTTGTTGTGGTGGGGAAGAAGAAAAAGATGAAAAAAAACCTATACTAGGAAAAACAACTTCTGGAACAACCCATTCTTCTCATTCTGTTGTAATGCAACAACCAGTACTACAAAATTTTAATAATCCTTCATCTTCATTACCCATACCTGATAAAGAAGGTGGGACGATGACCTATTCAAAAAACAATGCTCTCTCCACTTCTTTGCCAGAGCCTCAAGGAAGAAGTTTAACTGCTTCTCCAAATGATTCTTTTCTTAATGACTCAGTTGCTTCTATAAAAAGATCTTCGATTTTTCGGCAAGGACTTATAGAATTTGAAAAGCAACAAGATCCTATTCTCACTTACTTAGCACACTATTCTTTTGTAAACTCTTTTTTTCAAGTTCAGACCACAGAAAAGCAATGGATCTTAACGGCAACACCTGATGATGGAATCGAGATGCAACTTGCAATAACTTATCTTTCTCAAGAGGATTCCGAATCACCTCTTCTTGCGCCTTGCTTTTCTTCACAGCTAAAAGAAGGAAGATCTGCAAAAGACATAATTATTGCTCCTTCTTTAAAAGGCCTTCTTGAAAATAATGAGCCTGATTTGTATAAAAAATTATGCGGAGTTTTTCTTTCTGCTCATAACCAGGCCCATGGGAGCATATTCTGCCAAAAAGGGACAAAAGGATATGCAGAAACTCTTTTTAAAATCCAAGATGGGAAACTCCTACCACGAGAATATCACTACCTATATGTGATAACTGGGCCAACAAGCTCTTCTAACCTTAAAATAAAAAGAGATACCTTCTCGAAATAAATAAAACTTTTTCAAATAAAAAAAGCACTTTTAAAAGTGCTTTTTTTTAATAACTCTTATCCTTAAATTTTAAAAGATTAAAGAGCTTTAATACGCTTGCTCAAACGAGAGATTTTCCGAGCTGCGGTGTTTTTATGATGAAAGCCCTTAATAACGCCCTTCATAATATGAGATTCAGCAGGTTTGAAAGCAGCCATTGCTTCTTCTTTGTTTTTAGCCGTAAGGGCCAATTCAACTTTACGAATAAATGTCCGAATACGATTTCGATAAGAACGGTTTGCTTCCGTCCGTCGCTTTGTTTGGCGAATAGCTTTTTCTGCTGACTTATGGTTTGCCATGAATATCCTCTTAATTCCCTTTAAATGTCACGAATATAACTTCAAAGACCCTTCATACAGGATTGATCCTTTTTCGTCAAGCTTTTCAAAATAAGAAGAATATTTTTCTTTGCTTGTTTCATTATAACGCTCTTAAAAACCATCCATTTGAGATAAAAAGATTGGAAGGTCTTCCAATCATTTTATTTTGAGGTTAAAGCATCTGAGAACTCATGATTTGTATCTCTATGATGTGCTTCATCCTCACGCACAACAATAAGAAGATCATATAAACGCGCCTCCTTTGGAAGCTTCCAATATGTAATCGCTATTTCAGGCGCGGGAACATTATCAATTTTACCTGTCTTAACTTCTTCTATATATTGTGTATAAGAAATAACCGCTTCTTCTTCGAGGTACCCAACGAAACGGTGGGCAGTTTTTGGAGAAAAAAGGTATAAAATAAAATACGCACAAAAGAAAATAATTTGCACCAAAACGATGATCATACGTTCCAACCAACTTGGATGCGCGAGTTCAATAAAAGTCATAAGATGCATGCGCTCGTTTTCTGCTTCATCTAAAAGCACTTTAATCCACCCATGATCATCACAACAACGTCTTAAGCTTTTGAGATGTTGAAGCATGCCTCCTACGATTCCCGGAACGCCTGCCACAGTCTCTAAAACAACCGCTCGATGCCCATACCGTCCGACAAAAAAGAAATCTGCCATTGCCCGCAATATTTTTATAAAACGATAAGCAATATAATCTGAGATACACCGCGGTTTACGATGCGTTATAAGAGAAGAAGGCTTAAAACGAGACTTCATAGTATATCCTTTATAAGTATGCTCTTTAGAAGCTATCTCAAGAATTTTTCTTGAGAATTAAGCCTTTCAAAAGACATCTACTTCTCATTTTCCGAAAAATACTTTTCAAACTTATTTTTGACATGCAGCCATTCATCGGCTCCTGGATAAGGCTTCTTCTGAACTGTGATATTGGGCCAAAGATTGGCATATTTTTGATTGAGTTCTACCCACTTTTCACTTCCCGGTACTGTATCTGGAATAATTGCTTCAGCAGGACACTCTGGTTCACACACACCACAATCAATACACTGCTCAGGATTAATAACGAGCATATTCTCGCCCTCATAGAAACAGTCCACAGGGCAAACTTCAACACAATCCGTATATTTACACTTAATACAAGCTTCTGTTACCACAAATGTCATTTCACTTGCTCCCTCCTCTCAAGAACCAAAGGAAAAAATTCCTTTATCTTTAAATAGAAAACTTCGAGAGAGGTGTCAATGCACGAGATTAATCTGCTTAAAGGAGTATTTTACTTTTAAGCCGGTTCTGAGCTGTCTGTATTTTCATAAACCAAACAAAACTTCTTTCCAGAAAACGCAAGACCGATTTTTAAAAGACGCGTAAGCCCGCGTTGCTTAATTTCTGCATAATAAGCTTTTTGGGAAATTTGTGTCAGAGCTTCTTCGGCTGTTTGTTTGAGCAAATCTTCCCTCTCAAGAGGAGAGAACGTTTTGTCCTGCCCTTCTTGAACGCGCTTAAACTCCATGAGAATGCTGAGTGTTTGTTCTTCTCTTGCTATAATTGCATAATCATAGCGGCCAGATCCACTTTCACGATTCGATCTGATTTCATAAAGGGGAGAGCCATGCAGACTTGCTGTGAGGCCAATCATAAGTCCATGATAAAAAGTTTCTGGGCTTCGACTCGTATCATGAACACTCACTGTATGGTCCATCAGCTCTTTTAATTCTGAAGAGAACTTTTCTATATTCCCAGTTAAAAGAGAATTTAGAAACTCATTATACCACTTAAGTCCATAATCTTTTGCAAACCACCCTTCGATAATACGTTGAAACAAAAAACTCACTTCTTTATTCGGAATCGTCAGATGACATAAAGAATCTCCTCTGAAGGTTATTTGATGATTCAGAGCCGTCAAATATCC
>JAFEBT010000098.1 GCA_018242545.1 Pseudomonadota bacterium | reverse complement strand
CCCACCAAGAATTTTTAGAATTCTTCTTAATCTTTTCTTCTTTCCGATTTTTAAAGATTATCTAAAAATTGACCTGATTCTTGTTATTTTGATAACTATATGATGATTTTTTTGAATGGTATGGCATACTCTTTTTTTAACCATTTAAAAAAGGTTGTCCATGCCAAAAACTACCAAGCGTTTTGTAGAAAGCATTGTTCCTGACTCTAAAAATGTACTTATGTTTTGGGATACAAAGATTAAAGAATTTAGCTTAGTTGTACGTCTCAATGGACAAGACCCCGTAGAATGGGACACCCATCCCCGCTTTACGATTTATCATCCGGCTTACCTTTTAAGACCTCTTTCTAAAAAAAAAGAAGCTTGGCAAGTTATGAATTAAATTGATAATTAAGAAGAGATAGAAGATTTTCAATATATCTTCTTTAAAAGCATGAAAGTGAAGTAAGAAGGGCCCTAAAAGTTAGAGTCTCTTCTATAGAATATCTTTATTTTCTTTTAAACTCTTTGTTTTTGTTATCTTTTTATTCTCCGGGAATTGCTGTTGTGACTCTTAAGCTCTTGAAATTAATTTCAAAAACATGATATTCTTTAGAAGGTTTATTTTTTAAGAAAGAAGGTCTTATCAAATGAAGATTTTAATAATACTACTTTTTAATATCTTTTTCTTTAGTTATACCTTTGCAATGGAACTTGATCGTTCGTCTCCCCCTTACAAGCAACGCATCGCCCTAAAAAAACCATCTATTCAAATGAAATCTCTCGCAGACTCTGATGATCCTTTCATAATTGAGCAATGTAACTGGTATAATAACGCTGATGTTCATAAAAATTTATCCGAGCGCTCGAAAGAGGGAGACCCTGTAGCTCAATATTTTTTAGGTCGTGTCATTGCCGCTTTTGGTGACTTTGAAAATGCAGAGCGCTGTGATCAAAAAGCAAAAGAAAATTTCTTACAAATGATACAAAGCTCCGAAACTTCAGATTTTCAAAAAGGACTCGCATTTTGGTATTTATATCTCTTGTCAGACCCTAATGGCTCCGTCATAAAAGCTTTAAAGCATGTTCATCAATTTAATGAATTACATAAAACATCGTTGAGTCTTTTATATGAAGCTTACTTTGCCCAAATGGCCCATGAAAATAAAAAATCAGAACAGTTATTAGACGATGCCATTCAGGAAGGATCCTTCGTGGGCTATTTTCATAAAGGTAACTTATGTATCTCACAAGGAAAATATGAGGAAGCTTTAGAAAATTACATTAAAGCCATAGAGCACGGTGTTAAAAGAGCTTACGAACCTCTTTATGACGTTGTCACCAATACATCCACCGGAGTTCGCTTAGAAGATATCAATAAACGTTTTCAAAGTCCTTTAAAAGAGCCATCTGAATTATTAGAGTATGCTGAAACATCAACTGCTTATGAAAAGCTTGCACGTTTGTATTGGCATAAAAAATCTCAATCTATAGAACCTAAAGACGCTCAATTAACAGCTCATTATTATGTTTTAAGTGGAAAGTCAGGGAATCAACATAGTTATCGTAAAGCCTCTGAAAAATATAAATTCCTTAAAAATAAGAGAGAAATGCACAAAACTCATGCATTAGGAGGGCCCTATTCAAAAGAGGGAGAGGAGCTTGAAAAATATATAGAATTCTTACTTAAAGAGGCTGGAATTGCTCTTTAAAAATAGAACTCTAAAAAACTTTATCTTTCTTCTCTTTAGCTTTGTTTTTACCTCAGCTCAGGGAACTCTATTTGAAGGTCTAGATAAACATAGTCATGTTATCGCGACCTTCTATCATGTTGGACAAGGACACTCAACCCTTATCCATGTGCCTGACGGGCCTGCAATTTTAGTTGACTCTGGAAGCACAGAGCATACGGGTGTAGACCCGACTGTACGGCAACAGGAAATTGCCGATGACATTATTCATCATATTTCTATACCTCCCAAGAGTGCTCCTCCGAGTGTGGAAAAACCTTCTTCTGCACCTCCCGCGAGTGCCCCTGCCACGAATCCTGAAAAACCTTCTTCTTCACTTCCCGCAAGTACTCTCCCCACGAGTGCTGAAAGACATTATAATTTAATCATTATAATCACGCATGCTGATAAGGACCACGTAGGCTGGCTCCGTGAAATTTTAAGAAGACTTAAAACGAATTCTTCGGTGCGTCCAATTTATTTATTTGGGGGCAGTAAAGAAGATTACCAAACAGAAGGGGATACACCCAAACTGACAGATGCCGAAATATTAGAGTTTCGGCGGGCAAATATTGAGCGATTAGGAGAGGAGAAATTATTTGCTCAAGATTATGGTTTTATGCCTTCAGCCGTCTCTTTTAATATCCCTGCTGAGGCTCCCTGGGGCTTAAAAGTTTTTGCAATGAACTCCAGCATCCCGGAAGACACAACGGTTCTATCAACAGGCTCCGAAGAAGCTTCTGCATCTGCAAACTCCAAAAAAACAGATCCAAATCTTTCCAGCATTGTCTTAAGGTTCCATTATCAAAATAAAAGCATAATGATTGCGGGAGATGCTCCTCAGTTTGTTACAGATCAAATTCGTAAAAAACTCTACCTTCAAAAATTGACCCCTTCTGTTGTTTTAAAATCTGATATTTTGCTGCTAAGTCATCATGGCGCAAAAACAGATGGAACAAATGATTTAGGATGGATTGAAAATATAAACCCTTCTTATGCTGTCATTAGTGCAGGGCAACATATAGGGTATAAACATCCTGCTGCACCTATTGTATCTAAATTAGCAGCTTTTATTTGGGCTCAAGACCGTCCCTTAACAGAGCATCATGAAATAGGGACTTTTGGAATGCTTGATAGTGATATTCCTTCTGGAATCGCGAAAATAAAATCCAAAACGCTTTTAAAACCGTCCAAACCTAAAACTGAGGAAAAAGAAGTTCTTTATGCCACATATGAAACCACACTTCCAATATTTACAACCCTTCAAAGTGGAAATGTTGGATTTGCATGGGATGTATCATCACCCGATAGTGATATTAATGTTAGAACAGAAACTAAATTGCTTGAAGACGCATAAGTTTAATATTTGACGTATCAAGGGCGTGTCATCAATTAAATCAAATAACTGCAGAAGAACGCTGAACTTTTACGGCTTCCTGTGGCTTGATGCTATGTTTACTGCACTTTCATCTTTGAGTTTACGCTCGGAATTTTGCGTTTTCTATATAAATTGTGCCTAGAAAATTTTGAGCAGTCTTGTTACTCGCCTTGAATTTCTCGATATTGCTTAAATTTAGTAAAAAAATTCTTTATAAGATAATGTACCTAAAAGGTCTTTGTCACAATCAGGAAGATTTAAAGGATTCTTCTTAGGCGTAATAACAGCTTTACATCTTTTTCCTTCAGGTTTTTGTTTTACACATTCTTCTGCATCTCTCTAATATCTTCTATATTATGAAGGATTATATTCCAATATTATTTTTTATATAACCTTTTTATTGAAATGTTACACTAGATAATGGAGGTGTATGTAGGATAGGCCCAAGAAGGTTTAAATTCTCTATCTGTTTTGATGACTATTTTTTGAAAGAAAGGTAGTGTAGTATTATAACTAATTCAAATGTGAGTAATTTGTAGATATATTTTCCACTAACATTCGCTGACTCTTAATCAGTAGGTCATAGGTTCGAATTCTATAGCGCCCACCAAGAATTTTTAGAATTCTTCTTAATCTTTTCTTCTTTCCGA
>JAFEBT010000097.1 GCA_018242545.1 Pseudomonadota bacterium | reverse complement strand
AACATGGCCCATAAAATATAACTCATTCCAATGATCACGAGACTTAAATATCCACAAAAAGAAATTTTTGATGGGTTTTTAAGTAAAATGAGAGAAGAAACTGTTGGATAGATATAAGCAACCAACATGCAAAGCGTCGAGATTTTAACGACAAACACATACTGATGAATGAGCGATTTTGATTGACTCATCAGGAGAAGGATCGTAACAAGGACACTCGAGAAGACAAGCCCATAAATGGGTGTTCCCTTATAAAACCCCCGCTCAAAAAACTTTGGAAACAATCCATCTTTTGAGGCTGCAAAAGGCATTTGTGCTTGCAAAAGAACCCATCCATTAAGACACCCTATTCCAGAAATCACGGCACCACAGGCAACAAACATTTCAATCCAACGCACAGGAAACTGTGTAAAGATTTGACCCGCAGCAACGGCATAGGGTGCTTTTGTTCCTTGAAGTCCTTCAGGCCCTACCACACCCAAAATGACAACGGCCCCTAAAATATAAACGATGGCTGTTACGAATGTTCCAATAACTGTCGCTCGAGGAATGGTCTTTTTAGGGCTTTTAATAGATTGTGATGGAATTGTTGCCGACTCAATTCCAATAAAAGCCCAAATGGTTAAGATCGATGCCTCTGCGAGAGCCTGTGAGAAAGATAAGGAGGGATCAATATGACTTAAAGAAAAATGTTCCGTTTTTATATAAAAAATACCAACGACTGGAATAAGAATAAGAGGGATAAGTTTTAAAATAGTTGAAATATTTTGAAAGATTGCCGCTTGTTTAATCCCCAAACACTGCATTCCGACAATTGCCCAAAGGATTCCGAGACTCACACAAAGCGCCAGATGAGGATTCTCATTTAATTCGGGCCATAAAATTGAAAAATAAGCAGGAATGGAAACAACAAAAGCTGTGTTTCCTGTCCAAGAAGCAATCCAATAATTCCAAGCTACCTGAAAACCGACATAGTCTCCAAATGCAGCTCGGCTATAAGCATAAATTCCACCTTCTGCAGACATATGTTGAGCCAGAAATGCAAAAATCAAGGCAAGGCTTAAAGCTCCAATTGTTGTAATTCCCCATCCTAAAAGACCGATAACTCCTAAAGAAGCCATGGCGGCAGGGAGAATAAAAACCCCCATACCGATAAGGTTTCCGATAATTAAACAGGTGGCTGTGAAAAGACCCAATTGTCTGGGAATTTTAAGAGATGGATTTGAAGCTTTTTTCATGGACTTTATCTTTTTATGGAAGCGCTCGTTTCTGCCTAAAAAATTTTTCTTGGACATCCTGTATAAAGCAAATATTTTATCCCAAAGCAATGGAAAAGAATAATCTTAGCTTTCTTGCCCATGTGCTTCATCTGTTGGGTCAACATAATAAGGAAGAAGAGCGTATACATATATACCGAAGGAGAAACATTTACTGTCGGCCCGAAAAATACTTTGATTCATCCTTTTTCTAAATAAATCTATCTCCTACCTGAAATTGAATAAATATTTCTGCCCGCGCTGGGCCCATCTTTATCTTCTTCGTCATCATATTTTAAATGAGTTGCTTGGGCTACATGTTGGGCACTATAGATACCTACTAGAAAAATACCAAACAAGAAAACACCTTTTAAAATGAATATTTTCATAAAATCTTTCCTTACGTAAATCAAATTATCTTTTTTTACCATCGATGCAGGTCTTTAAAAGACATGAGCACCTATTTTCTCAAAAAAATCTTAAAATTAATCGTATTTTTTTTGTATTACTGTCACTTCTTTACATGGTAAATATAAAAAAACAACAAAAAAAAGACAAAACTGCTTCTTTCTCTTATATTCTGCGTTGACGGATCCTTATAACTTCGCCTACTATGAGGATGGTTTTTTATTTCAGTGTCTTAAAAAAGGGTTATAAACCGTGAATAAATCAGAACTTATTTCCTCCGTTGCAGATGCAGCAGGAGTCACAAAAGCCGTCGCAACAAAAGCTGTAGATGGTGTATTTGATGCAATTACTGGTTCCTTGAAAAAAGGAGACGAAGTCCGTCTCGTTGGATTTGGAACCTTTGTTGTTGTAAAACGTGCAGCAAGTGAAGGGCGTAATCCTCGCACCGGTGAGAAAATTAAGATCCCAGCGTCAAAGCAACCAAAATTCCGTGCTGGAAAAGCGCTTAAAGACGCAATTAACTAAGTATCCAGTTTCAAAAAAACCACTCTAAGAAAATTCTAGAGTGGTTTTTTTGTCTGTTTAAATATGAATACTTCTTTTTTCAATACCTCAAAAGTACCTTCTTCTTTCATCCGTTCTTCTCAAGAGCTCAAACTTTTTTGTGAAAATTTAACAAATGGCTCTTTCATTACTCTTGATACGGAATTTAAACGAGAAAATACATTCTGGCCAGATCTATGTCTTATTCAAATCGCTAATCCACGTTCCGTTGTTTTGATTGATCCCTTATCATACACACTTGATCTCTCTCCTCTTACAGATGTTCTTCAAAATCCTGAAATCGTTAAAGTATTTCATGCAGGATATGAAGATCTCGAAATTTTTCTACGTCTCACAGGACATCTTCCCTGTTCTGTTTTTGATACTCAAATTGCAGCTCAATTTTGTGGATTTGGGGATTCTGTCGGCTATCATACGCTTGTTAAATCTTTGTGTTCCATTGACTTGGATAAATCCCAACAACGTGCAGACTGGACAAAACGTCCTTTGAGCCCTTCTCAAATTGAGTATGCAAGTTTAGATGTTTTTTATTTAAGACAAATTTATGAAACTCTTTTCGCGCAACTCCAAGAAAAAGATCGCTTGTCATGGGCCCATCAAGAAATGAAAGATCTTTTTATCCTTCCCTCCTTTCAACGAAACGGCGATGAGCTCTGGCAACGTCTTAAATCACAAAAAAAGAATATTTCTCCTCAAATTCTCTGCATTATTAAAGAAATAACCCATTGGCGCGAGCAAACGGCGCGGACTCAAAACTTGCCAAGATCATGGATTATTTCTGATGCAGAAATTATTCTTCTCGGGCAACAAAAGCTTTCAACGCTTGAAGAGTTGATTAAAGTTAAACCCCTGGCGCGCTATTTTAAAATGCAACAGGCTAAAAGTCTCTTTGAATGCTATAAAAAAGCCTTTCAAATCCCAAGTTCTCTTTGGCCCCAGGCAAACGTAATCCATTCTCTGACGCCCAAAGAAAAAGCTCTCTTTGGAGAATTAAGAACCTTGCTCACTCAGCAAGCAGAAGCCTATGGCATTTCTCCATCTTTAATTGCAACACGTAAAGACCTAGAAGACTTCGCCAGAGAAAAGGAATCTTCTCATGACCTTTCTTTAAAGATTATGAAGGGATGGAGGGAGGAAGTATTTGGTAAAGTTGCTTTAAAACATAAGATAGAATTTGAAAAAACCTTCAAAATTAACTAATTGTTTTTATTCATATGGTCTAACACCACTCAAATTTTTATTCCCTAAAAAGCAATAAACAATTTTATGGCCTCAATTGAGAAAGTGAGATATTATCAATTTATCACTTCTTAACTGAATTTGTGTATTTTTCATCTAAAATTAAAAAGGCCGGAGGCCCTTATGAAAATTCTTATTGAAATTAAAAAAAGCTTCTCAGTCGCGTTTTTTCTAGCTTTCACTTTAATCTCTTGCGTAAAAGCTAAAGAAACATCAGATGAATGGGCTCATACAAGCGCAAAAGTTTTGCCAGCAGAAGGAGGATATATAGTTGAATATATGGCTCCTGAATCAACGGCCATTAATAAGGAAAAAAAAGAAATTAAAGGACCTATACAACAACTGGTTTTAGAAGAAGACAGAAGGCCCGTTTTACCTCAAGAAATTAAACTAAAATATTTAAAAGAAGAGCCTATTATTTTTACGTATGAAGAACCTATAAAGTTTGAGAATAAAGATTCTCTTCAATAAAATTATCTAAAAAAGAGAGATTCTAATACCTTTAATTTAGGTTAAATAGACAAGATAAGTAGTGATCACTCTAGCATTAGGAATAATCTATTTTGCATAAGCATCTTAAACAAAAAAATAAAAGAAAAATTCTCCTAATTCTAAAATAAAGACTAAAAACTAAAGACTTATAAATGAGTTTTCATTACAGATTTTTAAAATTATCTTTTTATTTTTCATATTTAGTGTTCCGTTTTCTAGGGCGTGTCATCAATTGAGCCAAAAGATAGAAGCAACCATATAAATAGCGCC
>JAFEBT010000096.1 GCA_018242545.1 Pseudomonadota bacterium | reverse complement strand
GCGCTATTTATATGATTGCTTCTATCGTTTGGCTCAATTGATGACACGCCCTAGAGCACCTAGATTTAAGTCACAATAGAAAAATAACAGGAACTGGGTTTTCAGAGGCCTCTTTGCCAAATCTAAAGACTCTTGATTTGTGGAACAATAAAGTAAATACGGATGGACTTCGAGCCGTAGTTTCAGTCGTTCCCAACCTCCAAATATTTTCTCTCGGAGGAAATAATGACATTAATGAAACATCTCTTCTAAGAGCATTTGCTGGCAATCCTTTGAAACTCCAAATGCTCATCTTGGATTGTTGTACAAATCTTAAAGATGAAGGTGCAGAGCTTTTGTCAGATTCTTCATTTTTGCCTGATCTTCAAGTTTTAAGCTTATCATTTACAGAAATGACTGAAAAAGGACTCCTCGCGCTTACAACACGTTCTTCAACAAAGTTGATAGATGTTCGGGGAAATTTCTCTGAGCCAGAAGGAAGAGTCGCCCTCCAAAGAAAATATAACCTTCCTAATATATTCTTTGGAGGAATTAAGCACCATTATGAAGATGGTGGACCTCTTCGTAGCTTAGCTGACATAAAGCAACTTTATGCACATATGTTTTAAACGTTAACATATAAACACCCAAGCCCTATCTTCCCTGATAGGGCTTTTTTTTACTCTTTAATCCCCTTCTCATGCGCGTAAAAAAGCTTTTTCAGACACTCTTTCTGTTGATAGATTTGATCTTCTTTGAGCGCTATAACTTGGCTTTCATCATTTGAATAGGATGCATGATGTTCCCTTGGCTCTAAGATTTTCAAACTTTTTTAATTTTGTAGTTTTAATTTTTAGGATCTTTGAGTATTAAATAAAGAGGTGCCTCTCCTCGTAATTTCTCTTTTAAAAAGACAGTCCTATGCTTCTTGTTCGTGGAACCCATGATCTAATTCATAAAAAGGCTCAGCTCCATCGGTATATTACCGAATACGCACGCACTTGGGCGCACAAGTATGGATTTTTTGATATTTCAACGCCCTTACTTGAATATGAGGGAATTTTTTCGAGATCCTTGGGAGAAACATCGGACATTATTCGAAAAGAAATGTTTGTTGTTGAACAGAAAGGTGAAGATTCTCATAAAGAAGCTATTATTTTAAGGCCTGAGGGCACAGCGCCGATCATGCGCGCGCTCTTTATGAACGGTCTGCATCAAACACTTCCTCAAAAGTTTTTTTACGAAGGCCCTATGTTTCGATATGATCGACCCCAAAAAGGTCGTCAAAGACAATTTCATCAATTTGGCATTGAATTTTTAGGAATCAAATCTTCTTGGGCTGAAATTGAAGTTATTTCTCTTGCTTTTGATATTTTAAAAGGGCTCGGCATCCCAAATCTTACCCTTGAAATTAACACCCTCGGAGATACATCCAGCAGAGAAAGTTATAAATCAGCGCTTGTTGAATATTTTCAAAATGTTAAAGAATATTTATCTCCCGAAAGCCAAGAACGTCTTCTTAAAAATCCACTCCGCATTTTAGATTCAAAATCTCCTCAGGATAAAAAGCTTATGGAAGATGCTCCTCATTTTAGAAATTATCTAAACACGTCCTCAGAACATTACTTTGAAACTATTTTAAAAGAATTAAATTCCCTTGATATTCCTTTTAAAGTAAATCCTCATTTAGTGCGCGGACTTGATTATTACAGTCACACCGTTTTTGAAATCACAACACCGGATCTAGGGGCCCAAAGTACTCTCCTTGCAGGAGGACGGTATGATGCGCTTTCAACCCTCATGGGCAATTCAACCGAGATACCTGCTGTTGGGTGGGCAGCTGGCATTGAGCGACTTTCACTTCTTGTTGAAGAAAAATTGACTCTTCCAACCCCCCTTCAAATTGCTTTCATTCCGCTCACAGAAGAACAGAACCAAAAAACCTTTTTATGGAGTCAAAAGGTCCGCAAAGAAGGCTTTACCGTCCATTTCATCTCGGAAGGAAAAATTGCGCAAAAGTTCAAAGCCGCCACAAAATTAAGAGCTCACTATGGCCTTATTTTAGGCGATGAAGAAGAAAAAACAAAAACATTTACCCTTAAAAATTTTGAAACGGGAGATCAATCTAAGATTTCTCAGGACTCTCTTATATCGACGTTAAAATCTCTTAACCCCTTATAGATCTTAATCATTATGAATTTCGCACAAAAACTCGATCGTGTTCTTGATCATTATACCGTTTTAAAGAAAAAGCTTGAATCGGATCATGATAACCCTCAAGAATTTATTCCTCTAACAAAAGAATATGCTGAGTTAACACCACTGGCCGATGCTATTTTAAGCTTACGACAAGCCGAAAAAAATAAAGAGGAACTTTGTTCTCTTTTAAAAGAGGCGAATCTTGACCCTGATTTAAAAGAAATGGCACAAGAAGAACTTTTAACGTTAGAGAAAACCCTTCCTGAACTCGAACAAAAAATTAAAATATTGCTTTTACCTAAAGACAAAGATGATGAACGCAATGTTATCTTAGAGATTCGTGCCGGTACAGGAGGAGAAGAGGCCGCTCTTTTTGGTGCAAATCTCTTTCGTATGTACAAACGTTATGCAGAAATAAAAGGGTGGCGTTTTGAAACCCTTGATCTTTCAGAAACTGGCATTGGTGGTATTAAAGAAGCCCGTGCCAATATTTCAGGAGAAAATGTTTTTGCACGCCTTAAATTTGAATCAGGTGTTCATCGTGTCCAACGGGTTCCTGAAACAGAAAGTTCAGGACGTATTCATACGTCTGCAGCAACCGTTGCTATTCTTCCTGAGCCCAAAGAAGTAGACGTCGTTCTTGAAGATAAAGACATTCGCATTGATGTATTTCGTTCAAGTGGCCCTGGTGGGCAATCTGTTAATACAACAGATAGTGCGGTGCGTATTACCCATATTCCAACAGGCATTGTTGTTCAACAACAAGATGAAAAGTCACAGCATAAAAATAAGGCTAAAGCTCTTAAGATTTTAAGAGCGCGCATCTATGAAAAAGAACGCGAGCGTCAAGACCTTGAAAGATCTCAAAATAGAAAATCTCAAGTTGGAAGTGGAGACCGTTCTGAAAGAATTCGCACCTATAACTATCCTCAAGGAAGACTTACAGATCATCGCATAAACCTTACGCTTTATAAACTTTCCCAAATTCTAGAAGGCACAGATTTAGATGAGGTGATTGAACCGTTGATTTCAGAAGATCAAGCTAAAAAACTTTCAGACGTTTCAGATGCCTAATGCGCTTAACTCTTGAACAAGCACTCAATTGGGGACAAAAGCAACTTCTTTCAAAAGAAGAGATAGGGGTAGGCCCAAATGAAGCCCTCAAAAAAGCACGTCTCCTTCTCGCCTATGCTTTAAAAAAAGATATAAGTTACATCTTTGCTTTCAAAGAAAAAACCCTTTCTCTTGAGGAAAATATTCTCTTTGAAGATTTTATCCTAAAAGCGTCCGAAGGCACCCCACTTTCACGTATTCTTAAATTCCGTGAATTCTGGTCTCTGCCTTTTTTTCTAAATGTAGCCACATTAGATCCACGACCTGATAGTGAGCTTATCATTGACGTTGCCTTAAAAATGATTCCAGATCCTACGACAAGATTACGCATCCTCGACTTAGGAACGGGATCAGGGTGCTTACTTCTTTCTCTTTTGCATATGTTTCCAAATGCCCAAGGAGTAGGCGTTGATTTAAGCTTTGAAGCAGCGTATTGTGCCCAAGAAAATGCGCGTCATTTAAACCTTGACCAACGGTCTCTTTTCATTCAAGGCTCTTGGACAGAAGCACTCGAGGGAAAATTTGATCTTATTATAAGCAACCCTCCTTATATTCCAACATCAGATATCCTTCATCTGGATTCAAGCGTCAGATTATTTGACCCTCTTCTCGCTCTCGATGGCGGACAAGATGGTCTTGATTCCTATCGACATCTTATTCCAAAATTTAAGCATCTTCTTTCTCTTAGAGGTCTCGTTCTTGTTGAAATCGGTGCAACACAATTTTCGGATGTGGAAAAGATTTTTAAGACAGAAAATTTTCAAGAGATTCAATGTCATCTTGATCTTGAAGGAAGGCCTCGTGTTATATCAGCGTATGTTTCATGATGCTATTCACCTAAAAAAAGAATTCAAAACCTTTTAAAATATGATCTCTTTTGCATCAAATTTCCCTTTTTAATTTTTTCTCTTTTTTAGGTTGTGTGGACAAAAAATTAAGGAAGCCAGATGAAGGTACCAACAAAATAT
>JAFEBT010000095.1 GCA_018242545.1 Pseudomonadota bacterium | reverse complement strand
ATCGGAGTCTGCCAATGACTCAATCTAATTTTACACCTCTTGACGGGACTCTATCCAATTATAAGGATTTTCACATTTAAACCCTGAAAATCCTTCCGTTATATGCGCTGCAGATTTCGGAAGATCCATACTCTGTTCCCTAAAAAATCCGCTTTTTTTAGAATGCGTAAATGATTGAAAGATAGAACTTATAAGAGGCCTAAATTGAAATTTATTTTGCATAATAGGTTTCCTTTCTTTTGGCGATATTCCCATCAGCGACAGAAGATAATGGGAGGGTTAAATACACGTCAGATACGTTTGTTTCTGACATGTCTTCTGTTCTTATTAAATTTCTGTTATGACATGTTTTAGATAATTTTTTAGAAAGATCATTAAAGTCATGATGTATTGGGTGTTGGACAATCTTTTTTTCATGGACCATGAATACTTTTGAAGCGTGTTAGACCATAAAAGGACGATGTATGATGATAATTTTTGTCATCCCAGGAAGAGATTTTTCGATATTATTTTGAATGATCCATTCTGTATTTTTATCCAAAAATGAAGTGGCTTCATCAAAGATGCATATTTTTGGTTTTTTAAGAAACAACCGTGCAAGTGAGAGACGTTGTTTTTCACCTCCAGAAAGTTTAAGTCCTCTGTTTCCAACTTCTGTATGAAGACCTTCAGGAAGCTGTCTTACAAAGTCGAGAAGATGCGCATTGTCTAAAGCTCTTTCAATATCCTTAAGGGATGCCTGAGGAGAGACAAAACGAATGTTGTTTTGAATTGTATCGTTTAAAAGACTACTTTCTTGTGGGACAAATCCAATTGTCTTGTACAAAGACTGAAAGGAGATATGTTTAAGATTAATGTTATTAATGAAAATGTTGCCATTTATGGGGTCATATAACCTTAAAAGAAGTTTTGCGAGTGTTGATTTTCCAGTACCCGTTGGCCCAACAATAAGAACTGTTTCATTAGGTTCTATTATAAAAGAAACATTTTCAAAGATAGGACAATCTCTATATCCAAAAGTAATGTTTTGAAACGTAATTTGAAGATGATTTCCACCTAAATGAAAAGGTGAACTCGCTTCTTGAATTTCATTCTTTGTTAAAAGAATATCAAGAACCCCTTTCATATCTACTATGGCTTTTTTAATATCTTGAGTGACTTGACCTAAAATACTCATGGGAAGGATAAATTGTAAGATGTAGCCATTGAAAAGAACAAAATCGCCTACAGATAGGGTCTTATCAATCACTCCTTGTCCAATAGAGTATGTAAGAATTATCAGCCCAAGCCCTAAGATGAGGGTTTGCCCCAATTGAATAAGACTGAATTTCGTGACAAAAGTAACCTCAGAGAGTTCACGTTTTTTAAGTTCTTTTTCACACATGCCGATGGCTAATTTTTCTTGGCTAAAAATTTTAATAGATTCTTGATTTGACAGAAAATCTGTCACAATACCATCAACATTTTTATCAATTTCATTTGCTTTTTCCCGATCTTTTAAAATGGACTTCATGGCCCAGAGGGTATAGCCGAAAAAAGTAATAAGAGTCCCTCCTAATAGAAGACTATAAGAGAAAGGATAAAAATAGGAGATAAGAAGAATGACACAGAGAAATTCAAACACCGTGGGAATAACATGAAAGAAGAGCCCCATAATAAGAGAAGGAACATCTTGCTGAGCTCTTCGAATGACGTTTGTTAAAGCTCCAGGTTTTTGATTGAGAAAGTATCTTTGAGAGAGAGTGTAAAGATGAGAGAGGACCTTGAGTTCTAAAACAAACACTATTCGTTGCTCAATTTTATATATTAAGAGGGCACGTAGATGGAGAGAAGCTTGGGTGAGGGTCCATAAGAGCCCATAGCAAAGAAGGATGGAAGTAATGAGAATGGAGTTTGTTTGAGAGAAAGAATCTACGCCTTTTTTTAAGAGAAGGGGGGCTGCGAGTGTCGAGAGAAGACTAATGATTAAGATAAAAAGTCCTAAAAAAAATTGGACACAAATTTTTTTATCTTCAAATATTGTAAAGAATAATTCTTTGATACAATTTATGTGGGAATTAAAGAGTAAGGAGTTTCTCATTTCATGCTCCTTTCATCCCAGTATCTTAAAAACATTTCCACGGAGACGAGATGTATGAGAGGCCAAAGATGGTTGATGTCTCCATCACCAAGGAGTGTTATTGTCTTATGAAGGGATTCTTTATCAACAAGTTTCAGCTTTACAAAATGTCCCTCGAAACACAGGCTTAAAATATGGTCTAAGTTCTTTTTAATTCCTAATTGAAAGAGTCCCGTTGTTTGGCTTTTATCACGTCTCCAAACGGTGTCTGTTTTAAAGGTATCACTCACTGATTTACGAAGAGGGTAGCGATCATATCCATTCTTAAAAAGTTCGTAGGTCGGAAAAGAGAGCGCAAATTCAATTACAGGCTCATAAAGAAAAGGATAAAACGTTGGATCTGCTTGATCCATCATCTCTATTTGAATAGAAGAAAATCCTTGAAAAAGAGCATCAATCTGATCTTTTTTTCCAGGCAGAGTATCTTGAGGAAGTGCGTCATCAATTGGGTGGGAATAAGGGGAAGATGTGTTTTGAAAAAGTTCTTTCTTAATCCATTTTGGAAGATCTTTAATTTGATCTTTAAGATGCGCTTTTTCTTTCTTCATTCTTAGAAAATGAGAGAAGAGCGTTCTAAGATTGAGTTTGAAGAGAGAAAAAAGCGGATCTCTGTAAAATTGAGCAATATCCTTAAATTGATCTTTTGATCCCTTAAGGCCTTTCTCAATAATATAATCTGAAATTGATTTTTGAGACGGAGGACGCATAAAAATATGATCACTTCCATGCCCACTTATAAAAGTAAAAGATCCAGTTGCAGGGATATTGTTAAATATGGTTTCAAGCCAATTTAAACTTACGAGGCCAGGAAATGGTTTGCTTGGCCTCATAGGATGTTTTTTTTGAGAAGGATTAAATGGGAGAGAGTTTGAAGCGTCAACTTCAATAAGCTCAATGCCTGTTTCTTCACAAACTTTACGCGCATGAATAAGCTCATTTGAAGACTTAATATGAGAATGAAAATAATTTAATGCCGTCAAAGTTTGATCTTTTTTAACAAGGTCTTTCAAACAGTAAACAAGAGAAGAAGAATCGAGGCCTCCAGAAAGACTTACACAAACTGTTTGGTAAGGCTCAATCCAAGGTTTTAAAGTACTCTGAAGAACATTGACGGCATCATTTTTTGGGCTGTTCGAGTTTTTATAGGAATCCAGAGGGTTCCAAAAAAGAGACGTTTTTCTTTCATGTGGCGTTATTTTTAAGAAGCAGGCAGGAGGAAGTTCAAAAATATTTTTAAAGGGTGTTTCAATAGAGTTGCTGTTTCCATAGACCAAATATGAACAAAGATAGGGCCAATTATAATCTGGCTTTTGAGAAAGTACTTTAAAAATAATTTCGATATCAGACGCAAATAGAATGTTGCCATTTTGGAAAATGTAATAGTAAAAAGGAAGTTGACCTGTTGCATCAATCACAATATCAAATTGCGATGTTTCTTTGGGGATGTGAATATAAATGTATTTTCCCCAGAGCTTCTTTAAAACGTCTTCCTTTCTTAAATGGGAAAGCTCTTTAAAGGTTTCTTTTTTCAAAACACAAGAAGGCTCTTTTTCAAAAATGCGTCCGAGCAAAATTGAAGAATCATTCTCCCAAACATCATCCATGTCTTGAGTCTTGGAAAGTTTTCCATAACACAAAATGAGAGCATTCTTATGGATGACTGTAGGAGATACTTGTGTAAAAGATAGTAATGCTTTGCTCAGATGTTTTTCTGTGATTGACGAAGCGCTAAAATTTAAAAGGCCTGCATAAATCATGATTTTATCCTCCGGAAAGGTTCATTTAAAATAATGGCAAGACCGTTTCTTAAATCCTCAGAGTCCAGCACGACTTTTCCATCACATTCCACCCAGGCATGGGCAAAAAATGGATAGTTTTGGACCCCGATTTCAAGATTACATTTCCACCTTTTCTTTAAAGCAAGAAGAACAAATGTCATTGCCCACTCTAAACATTTTGTTCGTGTTGGATACATGAGGCAGGCTTTATTCAGTATATTGGCAAGGTCTTTAAGTTCTTCTTCTTGTGGAATGATATAATTTAAGTATGATTTTTTAGATTTTTTAATCAATTGGAGGGTTGTGTGTAAGCCTCTTACTTTTATATAGAAATTGACTTTGATAAGTGTTGTAAGGGCTTTGAGAACATGGAAATTTACAGGTACTTTTTGAGCCTCTAAAGGGAGTCTCCAATCTACATTTGACACTCCGTCAGATGTGATTTTTCGATCAATATAAAAGGGGTACGCGGCTTTTTTCTTTTCAATAATATCATCTTCTAAAAGCTGCTGAATAAAGGTTATACTATTTCCATAAATTAAAATAACAAATAGACTTTTAAAAAGAAAAGAGA
>JAFEBT010000094.1 GCA_018242545.1 Pseudomonadota bacterium | reverse complement strand
CTCTCATCCGCTTTATACGCATTTATGATTTCTTGAAAGTTTCCGTCATCTTGATGGAATGCAAATTTAAGACGATCTGGCGCCGATCCTTCTTTAATGTCTGTACATTTTAAAATAGAGATTCCTTTATTGCTTGCGAGAATAAAGGTCAGGTTTTCAGGGAGGAGCTTCTGCATAAATTCAAGAGCTTTAGAAGTTGTTTCCATTGCCACCCGAATCCCAGGGCGATTTGACACTAACTCCGGCGTTCCGAGTGTTGTGATTTCCGTATAATTATCTTCGCCTTGTTGGATGTTTAAAACAGACATCTTAATGTCAAAGACAACCATATCTTCTTGCTTTTTGGTTTCAATCGGAGCTGAACTAGGCTCTTCTTGCATAAATAGTCTTCCAACATAAAGACAAACAACAGCAAAAATTCCAATGCCAAGAAGTTTCAAAATAGAACCGCGCACTGTATATTTTCTTTCATCTTCCATTATGAATACCTTTACTGTTTTTAAGAAATATTTATGTTTTAGAAAAATTGGGGAGAAACACTTGGAGAGTATTTTTTTATTTCTCTTTGTTTACTCTAAACAATATTTTAAAAAAAACCAAACGCTTTTTTTTAAATGTTTTAAGGACTTAAAAGAAAAAGGATCTGTTTTAAGATAAAAACACTCCATAATCCTTCTTTCTGTTCTTTTATTTGTTTCTTTCCCCTTAAAGTTCTTTTAATTAAAGAGTAGAATTTTTAAATTTCATATTTTTAAGCGTGTTTTCAAATCGTTTTACAGGATTCTTATAATCATAATCTATCACAACATCCTCTACGGGAAATTCAACAGTCTCTAGAGAAGGCTTCTCCTTTTTTTTCAGAAACCCTGGTATAAAAAATAATGGGATTAAACACGCAACGACAAGAAATCCTGCATAAGACAAAATCGGTGTTTTAAACCGTGCCGGGTTTACATCTTGCACAAGAGCTTCGAGAGAATCGTTTGACACGGTGGATTCACACTGAGAACACGTGAGAAAAAATATCTTTTCTATCGGAAAAAAAGGAATCCACCAAATATGCCCATAGCGTTGAAAAGCATGTATAATGAATTCTTTATGACCACAAACAGAACATACACCTTCGATACATTCTTGTTGTTCCAGCTTCATAGAAGAAGATCCCCAAATTAAAAACATAAATTTTCTCCAATTTGAATATTAATTTAAAAAAATTTAGAATCGTTGAATCAGAAGTAAGACATTATTGAAATACGAGAGCCTAAAAAGATAAGATACCTACTCTCTTTTTCAGCTTGAACCGACATCAACAAAAATAAATATCTTCTTAAAAAGGATCAATCTTCATGGGCTAAAAGATTTTTCTTTTTTTATATGCGTTTATTTGATCAAATTTTTTAGCGCTTTCCCAAATAATCTCTTCCTTTTTAAAGCGTTTCTCAGATTTTTTCTTTTAAGTTTATAAAGCGCAAATATTTAAGAAATCCCCAAGCAGAATTAAAATCTCTCATTTCGGCTCTTTCAAATAGGGGTTTTTACTTAAAGCGAGGGCTTGTAATAAGGCATGACCAAGATGCTCTGGGTCTAAATCAGAGATAATTTTTTTATCTTCGATCCAAGTATATCCTGAAGATCGTAGGAAATGACAAGGCGTAAATGTAATTTCATTCTTTTTATATTCATAGGTGTTTAGCCCAAGGGTGTGATGGTTACTCTCTGGCAAAAGAGGGTAAGCATTCCACCATTCATGGGGCCTACCGAACTGTTGTGGTATAATATGATGAATTTCTGCTTTTACAGTTTTTATAAGATTAGAGGCTTTGAAAGCTCGCGTGCTTTTTTGAGAATTTCTTCTCCAGACATTTTTATTTTAGAAAAAAAATTAAGTCATAAATTTCATCAAGTCCTTTTAATTCATGATTCATCCAATAAGCAAGTTGAGACTCATCTCCTTCTCCTCTTTGTAAGAGCTTGATAATTTTAACAATTTGTTCATCTGTATACATTAAAAACTCCCAAAATGCGCTTTCGTTCCTAAAATCTCCCTATGGAATCTAGGTGTTGTAATTACGATGTTAGATAAATCATAAGTTGACCCACTTTTGTAAATAAGAGTTATATGATGAATTAGAAATCTGAATTCATCCTTCTATACCATAGTGTTCTGCAAGAACATCATTATAATAAGAAGGAGACTTATAATATAATTTCCATATAAAATTAGAAAACTCTTCTTCTACCAAAACTCCAAACTCACTATATACAGCATTCGGATTAGAACTTTGAGGCTTCATCATTAAAAAACTGGAAGAATCTCCTATTTCAAAAAAAGGAAGATCTCCAGGAGTTGTATACTCTAAAGTTTCTCGAGAAAAAAAATAGTCTCCGTTATAATCAAGAGCATCTTTTTTTTCCTCTATGGTATGGTGTTCGATAATTCCTTTGTAAAAATGAGCAGCAACGATAGGAGGAAATATTTCATTTGCTCCATAAAAATGGTAATCTTCGGAAGGATTGTGAGGAGTTGTTAAGTTTCCATAACCTATTTCTTCATAAAATTGCCTTAATTGACTCGGAAATGGACAACCCATGTATTTTTCTGCTTTTTCTATCTCCTGTTTTGATAGCTTAACAAAGCTGTTTGTGTTCCATAAAGTAATTGTGCTTCCTATATCTATATTAGGATCATCTATATACTTTTCTAAAAAATAATAAGGATTTTTCATTTAGTATCCTTTAATAACTTACTTAACACAGAGGTTTTTAAATGAACTCCGCTTTGATGGTTCACCCTTAAAAGAGGATGAGCATTCCACCATTCATGTGGCCCACCAAACTGTTGAGGTATAATATGATGGATTTCTGCTTTTACAGTTTTTATAAGATTAAAGGCTTTGAAAGTTCGCGTGCTTTTTTGAGAATTTCTTCAGGGGTCATTTTTATTTTAGAAAAAAAAATTAAGTCATAAATTTCATCAAGTCCTTTTAATTCATTTTTTGACCATTTTTCTATTTGAAATTCATCTCCTTTACCAGACATTAGCATATTAATAACATCTATTATTTCTTGATCTGAGTAAGTCATAGATTTTCACCAAAATGGATGCTCTTTTGAAGAATTTCCTTATGATACTTAGGAGTTGAAATTAGGATATTTGCCATGTCATAAACTGCTCCTCCTTGAGAAATTGGTGTCTTGTGGTGAAGATGATAAGTTTTTTGCTTTCCAAGATGTTGCGACTTAATTGAAAATGGAGATAAACCATCTTTCATTCGTAAAATATTAAGGTCACCAAATTCTTGTGCATACTGACTTTTTGCCATATTTTTCCAAAATTCTCTTCTAAATTCATCAAAAGATTTAAAAGTTTTACCTTCCATCATTTTAGCAACTTCTAAAGGAATATGTCCAGCATTCATCTGAGACCCTCTCATCAATTTCTCAGGATTTATGAGGGGCTTCGTAATATGAGCTATTCCTTCTACGTTTCTTCCCCCCGAATAAGGAAGGGTTAGTGAGAATTTTGGAACCTCCAACCCCAAAGCATCAATCGCTCTTTGCCTTTCAGCCCCTTGAATAAATTGCGTTCCTGTTTCTTGAATGACGCTCTCAAATTGAGAAAACGCCTCTCTTGTTTTTCCAGGAATTTCCAGACTCGAAGCGGCTCCGCCTGATTTAGCACTTATATAACGTGACATCCTTGTGAGGTTTCTTTCAGCGTTCCTGAGACCTTTTGAAGCAGAAGACAAAAACTTCATGACTTGTCTTGATCCTTCCGCTGCTCCTCTGCCCATAGGAGAAACCAATGTCCCTACCGTCACAAATGATTCTGCGGCTTGAAGCACATTTGCTGGAAACATAATTCGAGCGGCCCATTTCACATCTTCTCGATTTTGATAAAGATTCCAGTAATTTTCTTTTTCTTCCGGGCTCATTTGATCCAGAAAAGCTTGCCCTTCTTGAATTCTTTGTTCAATTTCTGCAATCACAGGAGCTAAATGTGCTGCTCTTTTTTCAAGCACTTTTTCATTTGATTGTAGAAAAAAATGAGCAAGCGAGGTATCTACTTCTTCATCCGAAGCTTGCATTAAGCTCCATGCTGTTCCAACTCTTGCCCATCCTCTTTGTTTTTCATGAGCGAGTTCTGCTTGCTCTCTTTTATCTTGAGCTTCTAAATGACGATCTTCAGCTGCTTTTGCAGTTGCCATTTCTTCATACTCTTTTGGCTCTTCCACAGCCTGGAAATATCTCTCCATTTCTTCTTCGGATAAGCCCTGAGAAAATGTTCTATTTCCTTGGAAGTACTTTTCAATCTCTCTTCCAAATGCAGAGTGTGGACGCGGACGTATTGGAAAATCATCTTTAGAAAATAGCAATATTCCTTGTGAAGAAGATGCATCTCCTTCTAATCTCTGTGTTTTTATCCTTTTATTTCTATCCTCAATAAACCGATCTAAAGTTGCTGTTTCTCTGGAAAAATGGCTTTGCCACTGCGCTTTGTATGAAGCTAAAAGATCAGCAACGGCGCCTCCTTGTGCTGCTGCAGCTCCCACACCACCTTGTCTCTCGGTTCTTGTCATGAGTCCTTT
>JAFEBT010000093.1 GCA_018242545.1 Pseudomonadota bacterium | reverse complement strand
TTTTTTATCATTTGCAAGAAGAAAAAAACCTTGAAGCTCTTCTTTCTCCTTTCTTGGCATTATTTAGTTAAGTGTCTCAACAATTTGAACAAGTTAAAGGGGCAGATAGTCTATTGGGTAAAGAGAGGCGTGTTCTCAATTTATCAGGAAAGATAGAAAGCTTTTGGTGTACTAGTATTTTTGCACGTGTACGTATGTGGTCGAGTGAATATTCGGAAACAAAAGGGGGGATAGGGGCATTAGCGAATCGCTTAGCTCGATTTGAACTACCTGAACAAAAACATGAAACTATGGAATTTCATGTATATACCTTGCAATTTTTGGCCGAGACTTTATTAAAAATAAAGAAACCAAAAGAAGAAAAGGTAGGAGAAGGGTTTGTTTATAAGATGTTTCAACGTGATGAATACAAAAAAGAAAATTTGCGCGCTTTTATAGAACATTTTGCAATGTTTGCTAAACTTTCTACTTTAAAGAAAGAGTTTGGACGTTTAATTGAAGGAAGAGAAAGCGAGCCGATTCGGTTAGGGAAAGCGACAGAAGAATTCTTAGACACATACTCTTATCGATTTGAGACACGATTAAGTAATTTACGAGAGCGCTTTAATTTTGTTAGTGAAGGAGGGGATGTGACTTTCGAAAATGAAGAAGAGAATAATTCGGAAGAATTTTTTGACCTTTCCTAATTGCCGTATACTAAACATCTCACCACCCGACAGAATAAAGAAAATAATTGAAAAAAGATAAAAAATCCTCCATGTGAAAGAAAAAGGAGGAAAGAATGAGAATATTAAAGGGCGGAGTTGCGCATGTTTCTGGGGTGATAGAAGAAGATTTAAGAGACCGAGAAACAAGATTACATAAAGCGCATATTGAGGGAATAGCGGATTTAACAGCAACTGTTTTAGCATGCTGGAATTTTAATAGTGGAGACTGGATATCCATCTTGCCAAGAAAAACAGGAGATGAAAAATCCAAAGAGCGGTATATTAGTAGACTCCTTTCAAACCCCCTCATCAAACCTTTCTATGTAATGAGAGGATTTATTCCTGAGATTGCAGAAATGCTTACAGAACAAGGGCAGACTCTTGTTCTCATGTTGGATCAAAGTAAGATACGGGAAGGATTTGAATGTCTCATGGTTTCTTTAAGATTGGCAGAAAGAGCACTTCCTGTTGGCTGGATTGTTGTAGAAACCCAAGGTCCCCTAGGATTTGATGTTCAAAAAGAATTATTAGACCATGTTAAAACACTCTTACCCGAAGGAGTGTCCATACTTTTATCTGCAGATCGTTTTTATGGAACGTCTGCTCTTATTGAATGGTGTAAGAAAGCAAGATGGCACTATCGTATTCGCCTTAAATCTAATCTAATCTTAAACTACAAAGGACGGGATATAACAACTGGAGAGGAAGCTTCTCAAAACTATACAAGCCTTGAGAAGGCTTATTTCAATAGAACAAATGTCTTTACAAACATTGGTATTCTCCACGAGGAAGGACATAAAGAACCTTGGATTATTGCTATGGATTGTATTCCTTCCCAGTATAAAGTTTTAGATTATGGAATGCGATGGGGAATAGAATGCCTTTTCTCTGATTTTAAATCTCGAGGTTTTTCTATCACAACAACACATCTCAAACACACAGATCGCATAGAGCGCCTCATCTTAATTCTAACGATTGCGCTTTATTGGGCTGTTTCAACAGGGATGAAACCTAGAATCCCTAAAACACGCTCTAAAAAAAACTCTACCGATCTCTAACATCTTTCTTTAAACAAGGCTTACGCCTTCTCTTGAAAGCCGCTCTTACCCTTGCTCCCATCCCCAAGTTATGGTCTTTCATTTATCTTGTCGGGTGGTGAGGCAAATAAGAAATTTAAATAATTCATCTTGAAAATAAAAAAATAAGCACTATATAGATAGTATCTTTATTTTTAATATATACAATTTAGGCATATAAATGAATCATTTATTAAAAAAACTTATTATTCCGATAGCCTTTATAAGTTTTACATGTGCTATTTTTGAGCAAACTTTTGCAATGGAAGAAACTGTATTAGAAGATTCAGTTCAAATTGATAGACAAAGAGCTTCTGCCTTGCCTTCTCAACTTCAGGAAGATATTCCTGAACGTGAGAAAGAAAGACAGCGCTCATCTCCAGTAATAAGTGATACAGAACCTACTCCCAAATTAATTGATATTTTATTACAACGTCTTGAATTACACTTAGCAAAAAGACGTGTCTTATCTTTAGATGGAGGGGGTGTAAGGGGTGCTTTTACGGCACAAATTCTAGCACGTATTGAAGAAGCAACAGAGCTACCTATAAAAGATACTTTTCAAGGAAGCATTACGGGTACTTCTACAGGATCCTTTATTGCGTTAGGGCTAACATTTCCTGATAAGAAAGGCCGAGAAAATACTGGTCCTTATTCAGCTGCAGAAATTGTTGATTTTTATAGAACAAGATCATCCAGTATGTTTTCAGGTTGTTGTGCTTTTGATAGCTGTATTGCCTCTCTACAATGTCCTTCTTCTCATTCTGGAAGATTTACATGTGCTCTTAAAAGTATTTTTTCCTGTTTTGGGTGTTTTGGCTGTTGTTATAATTGTGGCGGAGCTTGTGGCCCAAAATATACTCGAAAAGCACTTGATACGGAATTAGAAACCCTTCTAGGTTCAACCAGACAACTAAGAGAAGGCCTAGGGCCTGTTCAAACAACAACTTATGATATTGGCCGGGGAGGAGGTGTTTTACATTTAAGCAGTACAAATCCTCATACTAACCAGTATCGATTTAATGAGGCAGGTGCAGCTTCTTCTGCAGCTCCTACTTATTTTCCTGCACCAATTATAGGAGATGGAAGTACAGCGAGACCTCGAAGAGTTTGCGTGGATGGAGGTCTTATTGAAAATAATCCTATTTTAGCTGCTATAGAACAAGCTCAAGCTGTAATTGGAGATGGAAGTGATATTAGAGATTTTACTGTGGTTTCTGTAGGAACTGGCCAAGCAGCAGGTGCTTTTAGTAATGAAGATCTTCGTTATGCGGGAGCTTTTTCTTGGGCGCGTCCGATTATTGATATTGGAATGGATGGTACGAGCATGGCAACACATTTATCTTTTAGTAGCATTTTTAAGGGTGGCAACTATTATAGAATGCAAGCTTCTTTATCTAGAGAATTATTAGATATGGATGATCCAAGAAATGTAGAAGGACTTATAAAAGAAGCCGATAATTTTTGTAGGGATACTACTTCCTCTTTTAACGCTTTTCTTGAGAGATTAAAAACAGAAAAACAATTTAAAGATGGCATAACAAGATTATATGGAGGAAAGAACAACGATGAATTTATGGCGATTCTAGAAAAATTTCGAAGATTAGTCGGAGTTACACATGAAGAAACAAGGCAAAACATTGATAGATTTATCTCTCTTAGTCATTCAAATGTAGAAGACGGTCTTTTCGCAACTCAAGTTGCTCATTATTTTAATGATGTAAAATTATTGAAAGCTTTAAAGATTGAAATGGTTACTTTATTAGACAGATTATAGGTTAATCATAGGTGGATGATTATAAGCTTTAACAATTCTCTTGGATTTTAGAGATAAAAATAGTATAGTAAATTTTTGAGGAGATAATTATGAAAAATATAACTTTTTTGATTATATCGGGTTGTTGGATATACTCTTTTTCTACTTGCGCAATGGAAACAGATGTAGATGCTGCTCACCAACAGCGTCAAAGAACTGTTCCTGTTCGTAAATCTCAGGATCCTGATGAAATGTTGAGACGCTTTAAGCAAGCAACTCCAACAGCAGAACTTCAAAGGCTACAAGCAATGGCAAAAAAAATTCTTGAAGATGAAGAGAGACAGAAGGAAGAACGTATTACGGCAGCTGTAACTAGAATTGGAGCATATTAAAACTCATTCTTACTATTTGTTTATCTTTAAAATTAAGTAGTTGAGTATATTTATTAGGTGCCTTGTTTATCCTAGCCATTTCTTAGCTATCTTTAGTTAGCTGTCTCAAATTATCTAATGAAAATTACATAATTACTTTCAGGGCTGCTTAAGAGAGCTTGAGGTAACTTCTCTTATTGTATTCCCAAAAAGAGATGTTGCATGTCTTAAGGGTTCATCTGCAAGATGTGCATATCGTTGAGTTGTGGAAGCTTGGGTGTGTCCCAGCAATTTTCCAACAATACTTAAGCTCAAGCCACTTGATACTAAGTGAGAAGCATGAGTATGACGAAGGTCATGAATTCCTAACCCTGGTAATTCTGCTCTTTTAATTACGCGTCTCCATAAATTTTGTAAATCTTTAAGGGGTTCTTTTTTAGTTAAACCAGGAAAAACATAAGGACCTTCAATATTCAAGTCCTTGAGTTCCTGAAGAACTTGAAGAGCTTCTTGAGAAAGAGGCAAATATTCTCGTTTCTTTTGTTTTGTAAGAGAAGAAGGTTTTGTCCAAACTCCTTGCTCAAAGTCAAAATGGCTCCAAGTTGCTTTTAGGAGCTCATTTTTTCGAGCACCGGTAAGAAGGAGTAACTTAAAAAAGTAAGAGGAAGGTCTTTTATAATCATCTAAAGTTTTCCAAAGACGAGAGATTTCCTCTTTATTAAGCCATCGATCTCTTTTTTCTTCTGGAAACCGTGGGATGCCTTTTACAGGATTATCACCTCTCCAGCCCCAAGCAATAGCTAATGATAGCATCTTAGAAAGGAGAGCTAAAGCTCGATTAGCTTGGTAAGGTGTTTCTTTTAAAGCAGCATGAAAATTTTCTACATCGCGCCGAGATAGATGGGCTACTTTTCTATCCCCAAGCTTAG
>JAFEBT010000092.1 GCA_018242545.1 Pseudomonadota bacterium | reverse complement strand
CTTAAAATCTGTCGACCAATGGTCGTGCCAGTTCGAGTCTGGCAGCGGGCACCACCTTAAAACCCTTATAGAAAAAGGGTTTAAGAGATAGAGATGAGACCTTTTTCATTCTTCAAAAACCTCGCAAAATAGGTTTGATTTCCGTTCTGTTGATGACTATATGATGACTTTTTTTAAAGAATGTGGTATATATTTTTCCTAAATAAACTTAGGAGATTAATCCATGTCCAAAATTACCAAACGTTTTGTTGAAAGTATTATTCCTGATCCTAAAAAAGTTCTTATCTTTTGGGATGACGAACTAAAAGGATTCGGCGTTATTATAAGACCCGGAGGTCGCCAGACTTATTGCATTCAATACCGAAATAAGCAACGCATCCTTAGACGGCTTAAATTGGGAGTACATGGTAATATTACAACAGAAGAAGCGCGTGTCCTTGCTAAGCAACATCTAGGTAGCATAAGCTATGGTGAAGATCCTCTTGAAAAAAAGAAATCTCTCAAACATTTACCTACCATTAAAGAACTGGCAGCTGACTATGTGGAACGTTATGGAAAAAATAAACGTCCAAGGAGTCTACAAGAAGATAGGAAACTTCTTCATAACCATATTATTCCTAAATTAGGAGATAAGAAAGTAGTCCATCTATCACGTCGAGATATAGAAGGTTTTCACGCAAGCTTAAAAGAAACGCCTTATCAAGCTAATCGAGTCTTAGCTCTTCTTTCCAAGATGATGTCATTAGCTGTTGCTTGGGAATGGAGGGCTGACCACCCTGTAAAAGGTATTCCACGTTTTCCAGAAGAAAAGCGGGATCGATGGCTCGATAAAGAAGAAATTTGCCGGTTATGGAACATATTAGAAAGTTACAAAACCCAGCCTTCAGCTTTTTTCTTTAAGTTGCTTCTCCTTACGGGCGCGCGTAAAAATGAACTTTTGCAGGCAACATGGAATCATTTCGACCTTGAGAAAGGCGTTTGGACAAAGCCCTCTTCACTTACGAAACAAAAGAAACGTGAACATTTGCCCCTCTCTCAGGAAGCTATTCAAGTTCTTTATGATCTTAAAAGCTTAAATCTTATAGAGCCATATATCTTTCCTGGATCAGCTAAAGGAGGGCCACTCAAAAATGTACAAACTTTATGGAAAAGTGTTATTAAAAAAGCAGAACTCCCAAACTTACGCATTCATGATCTTCGTCACACACATGCTTCCCATTTAGTCTCAAGTGGATTGAGCTTGAGCATTGTAGGAAAGTTGCTTGGTCATACACAGACTTCTACAACTCAACGTTACGCCCATCTTGCAGATGAACCCTTACGGCACGCAACTGCTCTTTTTGGAAATACTGTAAGAGAGGCTACTTCAAACTCTCCTAAACAATCATTTTCAAAGTAGTTTTTTAGCTTCTAACAAATGATTCTTTTCTTAAGATTCAGATTCCAGAATAACTTAAATAGAGGCTGTAGTTATATCCTAAGTTTAATTGAAGAAAAGATGTGAAGAAGATTTAGACAAAAATCATTAAAGAAATGTGACCTAAATAAGTTTTGAATTCTTTAGATCAAGAAAAGAAAAATGCTTCGTTAAAAAAATAATTAATAAACATTTATCCTAATAGTTTATTATCATTTTAAGAAAATAATATAATTTATTATAATAATTAGTTACTTTTGATACTTGACTAATGCTTTAAATTAATAGTGAAATAAATTTAGTATAAGTTATTAAACATTAAAATGCTTATACCGTATCGAATTTTTTAAGACTTAACATAACCTTAGAAAGTAACACTAAATTAATTATTATAATAAATGAGGTTTCGATGAAAAAAAATATCTATTTAAAAAGTGCTTTTTTGATCTTAGGGATAGGCTTTTTCTCTTCATTGTATGGAATGGAAGATGGCTTAAAAGATGAACCACATGAAAAAGGGGCTCGAGCAACATCTCCTCGATCTTTAGTAGTTGCTCAAGATGAAAGAGAGCCTGCTCATGATTCATCTCAAAGAACTACGCTAGGAGAAGAATTATTTAGGTTTTACGTAGATATGAGCCATCCTGGTCATGAAAGAGTGAGAGAAAAGACCAATATTATCTATTCTGAGGAAAGGAGGCATAGCTCGTGGGAAGATGTGAGAGGTATGTTTGCGTTTGCCGAACCCTCAGAAGCGTTAGCTTTAAATATTATTCCTATGAATGCTGCTAATTTTTGTCCTCCATTTAAACTTGTTTCTGAGATTACTCATGAATTTCAACAAGATTTAGACCACAATGTTCACATGCAACATAGAATTGAGCTATTTACTAGAATCGTAGAAAGGTCTCGAGAAAGCGTAGCAAAAAGCCTAAATGTAGATAAAGAAGAAATTGCTTTTACGCGAAATACTTCTGAATCTAATAACTCTGTAAATAATTGTTATCGCTTTAGAAATTTACGAGGTAGAGTATTGGTATGGGATGAAAATCATCATACAAACGATAAGCTTCTTTGGGGGCATAGAATGGGAGATGAAGATAGAGTTGATGTTGTAACTTTAACAGAAGTAGATCTTCAAAATAAGGATAATGTAGTTAGAGCCTTTCTCGAAGGAATAAACGAAGATACAGAAGTTGTTACATTTACAGAATTGTCAAACACAACTGGTACCAGGCTACCAACCAAAGAAATCTGTAATGCCATTCATAACGGACTCAAAGACTATAAGCACTCTGGACGAAAAGAATATAAAGCAAGGCCTAATATTCATATTCATGTAGATGGAGCTCAAAGTTGGGGGTCACTTAGAGTTGACTTAAGAGATATGGATTGTGATAGTTTTTCTGCAAGTGCTCATAAATGGTTATGTGGTCCTCGAGAAGTAGGTATATTATATGTTAGAAATAGCGCTATAACTCATTTCAAAATGCCTAATGTAGTTGCTTATGATGGACGAATCGTTTTCCATACTGATATTCCTCGAAATGCTGGTCGCTTCGAGCTTTTAGGTCAGCGAAATGATGCATCTCTTTTAGCTATAGGGCTCGCAAATGATGTGCATTTACGGATAAATGCTGAAGTAGGACCTATAGAAGAGAGATTATGGCAGTTAGGAGATGCTCTAAGAGGGAAGCTTTCTGATCCTTCTTTTTCTGAGCACTTAAAAATTGTGACCCCCTCTTCTCCAGATTTACGCAATAGTATTATAGTTGCAGAGCTTCTGAAAGATAAAGAAGGAAAAGGAAAACCAGGAGAAAATCTTTATGATTATCTCTATACACAGGTTGATGGGTTTGAAAGATTTCTTACATCACCTCAAGGAGAAGGAAGAAGAATTAGATTTTGTCTAAATTTTTATAATACTGAGAATGACATAACCGAATTAATGAGAAAAATTAATGCATATCTTTTAAAATAACTTGTTCAAAAACATAGAAAGGGGAAGAAAAAACTTAATTTTGTTTCTTCCTCTAACTATGTTCTAGCGTTATTGAATGGTAATTTTAATTTTCTTAAAACGTAACAATCAATATGTCTCTTTAAAATGAAAGAAAGAATTTAATAGGAGAGAAAGAGTCATTAATACGATCAACCATCTGAAGAGAGATTTGTGTGTGGCTGGTCACATCAAAGAAATGAAAATCTCCTGTCTAAACTCCTGAGATGTTTTAAAAAATCGATTGTTTCAAGCGTGTTCGTTCATTAGTTTCCATAATCGCTCAGCCGGATTTAGATTTGGACTATAAGGTGTCAAGTGATGAAGGATAATATTGAGTTTTCGAGCAGTTTCTTTGGTCTTTTGAATAAAACAACACTTTTTCTGCAAATTCATTTTTTCTCTTGTGAGAAGTAGATAGGATGCTTTTTTTATAAATGTTGATAAAGAATCTTCGATTTTCTCTTAAAAGGAATAAAAAATTCTTTTTTCATTCTTATCTCAACTACTACTCAAAATAATTTAAAGAGAAAGCAGTAGTGATTGTAGGACAAATTTTAATGGCCATCTTAATTTTGGTTGAAGGAAAGGCACTGGGAAGTTTGAGATAGGCTTCACAATCTTCGAGAGCTCCAATCTCGCTTGGAAGAACCAAAGGCTTTGTATGAGTATGCTGTGCCAAATTGACTCCATCACGCATCGTATGAGCTCCATAAGAAAGATTTTCAATGTGCTCAGTAGTTTCGGCTTCTCCAAGAACTTTTGAGATCCAAGACGTTGTGTTGGGGTCTGTATTCCTGAAAAATATTTTTGTATTGAACAGATCTAAAAGCGCTTGAGACTGCGTTGACCCATAAGTCGTGGAGAGCTGAGGAATACTCTGAACTCCAGCTAAAACACATCCTCCGTATTTACGACCTTCAGCAAGTGAAGTTTCAAGAGAGGGAAGCCTCTGAAGTGCGGGCAATTCATCAATTATGAACCAGAGACGACGCGAACTCAATACTAATTCGGATGGCAAACTCATAAGAGCATTGAGAGCAGAGTCCAGCCACCCACTCATCAGAGGCCTCAGAGTTTCTCGTTGATCTGCCCTTGCTGAAAGAAAAAGCCATTGGTCTGTGTTATTTTCATCTGCAACCCATTTCCGAATAGAAAACCCAGCCTCTACATTTTTAAGAAGACGAAAACTTTGCAAATGATTTGCCAATGTTGCTCGAATAGAAAGCGTCATTTTTTCGGCATCAGTGTGGGTATAGGTCGCAGCATCCGTATGACGAAAAAAATTACTAAAGTCGATTAGATCAGAACGAACAAGAATCTCATAAAGCTTTTGGGTATCTTTTTCACCTCGACGCGCTAACTCTTTAAGAGCTGAAGATAAAAGGGCTTTCCCTGCATTTTCCCAGAAAGGTTCCGTAAAGCTGGTCTTAGGAACAATGCTTGCCGCAAGTGTATCATAGTGAGATTCCATAAGACATTCGCCCCAGGGACTCCAAAGCTGACTCCGTTGATCGAAAGGAGATAACGTCCCGTCAAGTGGTGTAAAATTAGATTGAGTCATTGTCAGACTCGGA
>JAFEBT010000091.1 GCA_018242545.1 Pseudomonadota bacterium | reverse complement strand
AGTCTAAAAGAATACCCCTATAAGTCAATATGCTTTTTGTTCTTTTTTTATTTTTCTTTTGGAAATATTAAATTTCTTCAGAAAATCTATTTTCAGAATTTTTCTAGGTCTCTTATAAAAAGAGCATGACATTTACTCTTCCAAAGAGGTCAAACCTTTTCTTTTTGTTCTTTAAGAATTCTCTTCTTCTTTTATAATTTCCTCAATTTTCTCACCAGTAAGGCCAGTTACTTGAGAAATGATATCCTTATTTATTTTAGCTTTAACCATCTGCATAACCGTTTTTTTAAGAGTTAAAAGTTCACCCTCTGTACGCCCTTTTGCCTCACCTTCTGCACGTCCTTTTGCTTCACCTTCTAAGTAAGAGACTTCAAGAGCTCCTTTCACAGAAGCAATTTTCATATCTACCGACTCATATTCCAAGAGCTCTTCTTTGCTCCACCCAAAACGGTCAAGTTCATGATAAGCCTTTCCAAGAATAGCATCAGATCCAATAATCTGAGCCAAATCCTCTTCTGATGTTTCAGATGCATGTTTAAAAAAATAAGCCCACTTTTGTATAATCGTTTTCAAATCTTCTTTTTGATCCGTAAATTTCGCAAGTTCTAAAAATACAAACTTAAAGCTATCAAGATCATTTTCTTGTGTTTTAATATCACGCATCTCATGATGAGAGATATAATTGCTTTTTTGAGGAAAAAGCGTTGCATCGTATATGGCTAAAAACCTTACGTTTTTAAGATCTTTATATTTTACACCATCATCACGTTGATTAATGTATGTTTTAGAGGCATAATATTGGGCACGCTTTATAAAACCCGGATCTCGGGCCACTTGCATTTCAATGATAAATTTATCATGCTTTTCATCTTCACATAAAACATCAACGATACTCTGTCGTTCCGCAGCAATTTTTGGATCTTGATTAGATTTAAGAAACTTAACTGTCTGAATAGGGTGATCTTTTAGGTTTAAAATATCATTTAAAAAATGAATAAGAATATCAGCATTTCGGGGTGTCCCAAAAATTCTTTTAAAAGCAAGATCATTTTTAGGATCTAAAAATTTAGAAAGCATTTTATTTACCTCACATTAATCTTTTTTTAGATATTGCATGAGCGTTTAGATTTTTCAAGAAAAAATTAATATTTTCTAAAATTTTTAAATGTTTTAGCTATAATTTAATGATTTTCATCTTTTTACGATCAAATATATCCATAAAGTTTCAAGAGAGCTTTTTTTTATTTTTTTTGATACACTTTTAAAAAATTCGTGGTATTTAGAAAGCTTCTCTTATCGTCCATTTGCATCCAATTTCTTTTTAAAGACGCTATCATGTCCCGCACCAAAAAGTTAAAATTTTCTTCAAGACCTTCAAAACCAAATCTTTCCTCTTCTTCGGGGAAAGTATGGCTTTATGGGCTTCATGCCGTGTTAGAGGCCTTAAAGAATAAAAACAGGACCTTCGATCAGCTTCTCTTTCTCACAAAATCAGCGCCAGACCTAACCCTGCTCCTTGAAACAAAATGCCCAAACGTTTCGATTTCTCCTCAGCTTGTTGAAGAAGAAATGTTCCAAAGGGTGCTTCCAAAAGAGGCTGTTCACCAAGGAATTGCGCTCTTAACCTCTCCGCTTCCTTCTGTTTCTCTTGAGGACATTCTTGATCAATACCCAGAGGGGCCTCTTACGCTTCTTTTTCTGGATCAAGTCACGGACCCTCAAAATGTTGGGGCTATTTTAAGAAGCGCTGCAGCCTTTAAGATTCAAGGCGTAGGCCTTACAGAACGCCATTCGCCTCCTCTCACAGGCACGTTAGCAAAAGCCGCTTCGGGCGCCCTTGAAATGATCCCTTTAATTCTTTTGAAGAATCTCGTCCAAAGCCTTGATCTTCTCAAAAAACATGGCTTTTGGTGTCTTGGACTTGACGAAAATGCTTCTCAAACACTTGATCAAATAAATCTTCCGGAACGCGTTGTTTTTATCTTGGGAAGTGAAGGAGAAGGACTTCGACGTCTGAGCCGAGAAAATTGTGATTTTCTTGTTAAGATCCCAACTTCCCCTCTTTTTTCAACTTTAAATGTTTCCACATCTGCTGCCATTTGTCTTTATGAAAATCAACGACAAAAAAATCTTCTCCTTTTCCCTTAATCTTAAGAGACATCATGACTTTTTTTTCATCTTCTTCGCTTCTTTTGTTTCTCATGAGTTATTTTCTAGGTTCTATTCCTTTTGGGCTCATTTGGACACGCCTTTTTTTAAAACAAGATATACGTACCATCGGATCTTCTAATATTGGCGCAACAAACGTTTTAAGAACAGGAAGCAAACACATTGCAGCCCTCACTCTTTTTTGTGATGCTCTAAAAGGATCCTTAGCGGTTTTCATGGCTTTGTATATTGGAGGCGACCTCTTTGAAATTGGCATGCTCGGTCTTTGTGGCGTTGTAATTGGACACACTTTCCCAATCTGGCTTCAATTTAAAGGAGGCAAAGGCGTTGCAACACTTGCGGGCGGTGTGCTTGTTCTTCTTCCATTTGTGGGCGCCTTAGCTCTTCTAACATGGGGAATTGTTTTTGCAATCACCCGTATCTCTTCTTTAAGCGCTCTTATTGCTGTTGTTGGCGCTCCTTTTTCTGCGATCTGTTTTTATCCTTGCCCTCTGGCTCTTGAGAATTTACCGTGCGTGTTCTCTTTTCTTCTTTTTCTTGCGCTTTGTATCCTTGTGCTTTGTCGACATTCAGATAACATTGTCCGACTGTGGAAAGGTGAGGAAAAATCATTCAAAAAGAAATAATTCCACATCATGTTGACTTCTTCTTGGAAGCTTTTACACTTCTTAAAATTAAAGAAAAAATGTTTTTAGCATTTCTTCTTTTCTTAATTTTCCTAAAAACCTTTCCTTGCATTTAAAAAACAATCTTGATAACGTCCCACGACTTTATTAAATTTTATAATTTTTTGAAGATTGAGGATTAATGACGCATTATGTTCAAAAAATATTTTTTTCTTTTTTTAAGTGGCGTTTCTTTTTTATTTTTTCATATAAGATATGAACCTGAATATCAATTCAGGCCTACTTATTTACTTAAATCTTGAGACTTTTGAATATATTTAATTTACAAAGCTGCAGTCCTTAGCTCATATGAACTTGAATTATAAAAACTTTCAGTTAATATATATACCTATTAGATATAATATATGTTTGTTATATATTTTGACAATAGGAGTGTCCTATGACTAAATTGCTCATTAATCTTTCTCCTGAAACAATTTCTAAGCTTGATCAACTTGCCAAACAAAAACACTCACCAAGATCGCTGCTCATTCGAAAAAGCATTGATGCCTGGATCAAAAACCATCCCCCCCTAGAAACAGAAGACGTCTTTGGAATTTTAAAAAATCAGCCCCTTGAAAGTCTTTCTTTTCAACGTAAGCTCAGAGACGAATGGTAAATGAAAGCTCTCTTTGATAGCAATATTATCATTGATTACCTAAATGGAATATCACAAGCACAAACAGAAATTGCGCGTTTTAAAACAAAAGCGATCACTATCATCACTTATATTGAAGTCGGCGTGGGCATTAAAGACGTTCTTATGATGAAAAAAATTGAAACCTTTCTCACAACTCATTTTGAAATCATTCCAGTTAACCAAACAATTGCAAACTTAGCAATTCAAGCACGTCAAAAGTATAAACTTAAAATACCAGACTCTATTATTTTTAGCACAGCTCAATCTATTAATGGATTCCTTGTAACACGTGATGATAAAAATTTTCCAGTTTCAGATCCGATGGTGCGTATTCCTTATCAAATTTAGCCCATCCAACTTGGATCATTTTTTATTTTCAGATAGCCTTTGTATAAATTAAACCTGCAAGGCTTTCATGATGGTCACCCCTTCTCCTTTCTTAGATTTTCAACCTCCTAAAAAAAATGAATTGATTAGTTGGATACGCTTAAACCGCACACTCAACTTAAATTCGAGACTCTTTTACCAACTTCTTCAGCATTATGGAACAGCACAAGACGTCCTTCAAAAAATCCCCATCCTTTCAAAATTAGGACGCCTTCCTTTCTTTTCAATATGTTCAGAACAAACCGCAGAAGAAGAATTAAAAAAAGTCCAAGATTTACAAGGGGAAATAATTCTTCTCGGATCTCCTTTTTATCCTTCAATTTTACTCTCTATTCCCCACCCTCCGCCCCTTTTAACGGTTCTTGGAAATAAATCTCTCTTAAATCAAAAAATTATAGGTGGAACAGGATGCCGAAAAGCATCTCACCAAGCAAATCAATTTGCTAAACATTTAGCTTCTCACTTGGGGAAAAATAAATATGTGATTGCCACCGGCCTTTCAGAAGGCATCGAAATCTCTCTTCATAAAGGTGCTTTATGTAAGGGAACAATTGTCATTCTTGCTGGTGGAATTGACGTGATTGTGCCGCTCAAACATAAAAATCTCTCTCAGAAAATCTTAGAATACCAGGGCGTTTTTATTTCTGAGTTTCCACTTGGTGTTTTTCCAACGTCCTCTCATTTTTTAAGACAAACACGACTTATTTCAGGGATTTCAAAAGGCATTATCCTCATTGAAGCCACCGTTAACTCAACGGCTTTTCACTTAACTGAAATGGCCCTTGAGCAAGGACGAGATGTCTTTGCTGTGCCTGGATTCCCCTTAGATCCCCAAGCCTATGGAACAAATTTTCTGATTCAACAAGGTGCTACGCTTATTCACTCAGCACAAGACATTTTAAACTTCTATGACAGGTTTTTTTAAAGAAAAAAGAAATAAAAGTTTTGTATCTTGAAAAGTAACTTATTCTTAAAAAGATGATGAAACTTTCTTGGAATTAATCCTATTTTTGTATTTATGAGTTTTTAACTTTTTGAATCTTAGCTTCTCGTCCCCCAGGATATATAGCAACGATATATCCATCCTTACAATGATAGACAGGATGATTGGCCGCGTGATGCTCCTTAATGGTTTTTTCAATAGCTCGACGATACTTTTTTAATTCTATCATCTCAGTTTGATGCATCTAATTTCTCTTTCAAATCATGAATTGATGCCTTAAATAACACATCTTCTTATTTGAAAGCAAGCTATAGAGAATATTAATAAAGAAGTTCAGGATGATTTCTCAATCATAGAGAAGCTTAAGCAAGAGGCAAAAAAGTATTCCTGATAATTTGAAACACGACTAAATTTATAATTTAGTGATTCATTTTATGTTAGGTCATAATTATTTTGAGACACTTAACTAAATAATGCTAAGAAAGGAGAAAGAAGAGCTTCAAGGTT
>JAFEBT010000090.1 GCA_018242545.1 Pseudomonadota bacterium | reverse complement strand
TAATTTAAGAGATAATTAAAAAGGAAAAATGAAGGGATAATTTAAGGGGGAAAGATTGAAGAAGAGGGAAAGATAAAGAATGGCCAAAGAGTGCTAAAAGATCTAATGAAAGAGTGTTAAAAGATCAAATCAGAGATGGCAAGGAAAGATCTAATGAAAGATGGCAAGGAAAGATCTAATGAAAGATGGCAAGGAAAGATCTAATGAAAGATAAAAGATCTAATATAGCCCTCGAAGATCGAATGAAAGAGAGCGAGAAAGGGTGCAAATCTAAACTAATTAATTCTAATCAATTCTAACTAAAATAAGATAATAAATAAAAGGTTATTCTTCCAAAACAGGCAAAGCCTTCACCAAGGAAGAATAACCCTAAAGATGGCACTGTAATCAACGGTTGATAGGCAATCTGCAAAATTGTTAATAGTTGGTTCAATTCCAATCAGTGCTTAATGATAATAGAGACAAAACAAGTAAGAGGCGTAATAAAGATTAATAATCGAACATTGGCCCAACAAGTGGAAAAGCCAAAACAGTCCTCAGAAAGATCTCATAATAAAGAAGATCGAAAATACCAAGAATATATACATAAGACACAAGGATCAACAGAAGTTTATGTTTCAGGTACATTAGGTCGAAAATATATGAAAATCGATGCATCAGTCTCACCGATCGAAATCTCGGAAAAGATAAAAGAAATGGCTCGAAGTGTAACACATGGATATAAGGAAAAGATATCAATAAAGGGAGTAGGATATCGAGCCCAAGTAGTAGAAGATAGATTAGAACTAAGTTTAGGATATAAGCAGCCAATAGTGATAAAGATCCCATCAAATATAACATTAAAAATCAAAGGTGGAGGAATGATAATCGAAGGCTGAAGTTCATCCTACAGTGCCCTTCGACAATATCTAAGTACAATAGTGGAAAATCGACCAGCATCACGGGACAAATATAATGGAAAAGGAATAGTAAAATGAGCGTAAGAAAGAGCCCAAATGAAAAGAAAGATGACAGGGGAAGGAATCGAACCAACTAAGAGCAGATAATGAGTCTGTCAACAATGCCAAATTGTTATCCCTGCATAAGATGGGTAGAGAAAAGAGCACATAGCTCAGTAGGTAGAGCGTTTCACTTTTAATGAAAATCGCGAGAGTTCAAATCTCTCTGTGCTCATTAATAATAAAATGTCAAGAAAGACTCATCCAATAAGTCATAGACTGGGAGTAACATTATGATGACAAAGTCGAACACCGATATTAGGTCGAAAAGGTCGAAGTTATGCATCAGGAGTAAAAGGTGCAGTAACAGGAAAATGAAAAATCCAAGAGTTAATCTCAGGAATCTTGGCGAAATTCGGTTATAAAGTAACTAAACCTAAGAAGATGGAATCAGCATTTTCAACAAAAGAGAATCGAATGATATTGGTAGTAAATAAAAGAGAAAATAAAATGTTAGTACCAGAAAAAATTAGAACAATAGATGATGGAATAATAGGAGAATTAGGAACAGAAGGTCCAGTAGGTTATGGAAGTAAAATGGAATATAGTAAAAAAGAAATTCGAAAACAAATCTTGGAACGACAAATAATAAATCTTCAAGTTCCATCTTATATAACACAATATATAATGGAAATCTTAGCATTATATGAAGGTAAAAGATCGATCATAGAATATCGAGAAGTAACAGATCCATGAACACAAGGAACATCAGATATAATAGCGGAAATGTTAGTAAGTAGTGATCGAAGTCTAGTTCCAACAATGACAGAGATTCAACGTCGAGTATCAAAACAACAAGCAAGTATAGAACAAAAACAAGCATATATTCAGAAAGTAAATCAACGACGATAATAAGAATCAACGATGATAATCGCATTTAGGAGGACGAACATAGAGAAAGAAAAAAAAAATAATGAAATTAGAAGTAATAGGTAAAAAAGAACCAGGATATTTAATCCAAGGAAAAGTAAGAATAGGTCAAGAGATAGTGATAAGACATCAAGGTAAAGTAGAACGAAGTATAGTAGTTCGAACGAAAAGATATACACATACAGGAGTGTCATTTGACCAAGCAGCAGTAATGATAAAAGGCTCAAAAGCGAAAGCGAAAGGCCCAATAAGTAAAGGTCTAAATATACATGCGGAGGTGATAGCATTAGGAGGTCAGACAATCTAAAGAAAACAAAATGAAACAACAAGATATCGTAGTAAAGAAACCAACATGAAAGGGAACACCGACAAGTGTAAAAGAGAAAGAAGTAATAGGTGTAGAGATTCGGGGATGACAAGTAAAACAAGAAAGAGTAAAATATGCGACAAATCCCCGAGCCCTAAAAGGCCCCTCGAACACAGCAGGGCAAATCTCGCCTAAATAGAAAGAGGAAAAAATGAAAAGTTTAGCAATAATAGTACCAGTACTGATAGCAGTTGCATTTGTGACATTAGCAGAAAGAAAAGTATTAGGATCAATTCAATTAAGAAAAGGGCCAACAGTAGTAGGAATAGCGGGATTACTACAGCCAATAGCAGATGGAGTGAAACTATTTACTAAGGAAACGATAATTCCAACACATTCAAATACAATAATCTATATGATAGCTCCAATCCTAGGATTAGCAATGGCATTAATATCATGATCAGTAGTTCCAATAGCGGAAGGATCAGTAGTAGTAGATTGACCATTGGGAATCTTATTTATAATGGCAGTATCATCGATAAGTGTATACTCATTGATAATGTCAGGATGAGGAAGTAACTCTCAATATGCGTTTTTAGGGGCAATTCGAGCATCAGCGCAAATGATAAGTTATGAAGTATCAATAGGATTAATAATATTATCAGTAGTAGTAAGTAGTGGAGAGTTAAACTTAACAGGAATAATAACATCTCAAAGTGAAATCTGATATGCATTACCATTATTACCAGCATTTGTAATGTTTGTAGTGTCAGCATTGGCAGAAACAAATCGAGCACCATTTGATTTAACAGAAGGAGAATCGGAATTGGTATCAGGATATAATACAGAGTATTCAGCGATGACATTTGCATTATTCTTTTTAGCGGAATATTCACACATAATATTAATGTCAACAATGATTTCAATATTATTTTTAGGAGGATGACAACCGTTATTTTGAATAGGATTACCATTACCATGATTAGCAATAAAAACAACATTAATGATATTTGTATTTATTTGAGTTCGAGGGAGTTTCCCAAGAATCCGATATGATCAACTAATGGCATTATTATGAAAATCATATTTACCATTAAGTTTAGGTTGATTAGTATTTACAGTAAGTGTATTATTAGCCTTTGGAGCCTTAAATTAAGATAATAGAAACGACCTAAATAAGATTAGTGAAAAAAAGTAAATCTAAAAGAGGAAAAATATAATAAATAAAAAACCGAAAAGTATTAGACATCGAAGAAGGCAAAGAGGTGTGATGGCAGAGTGGTCTAATGCGATTGTCTTGAAAATAATTATGGTGGGTAACCATCATCGTGGGTTCAAATCTCACTCACACCTATTGGGGTTTTAGCTCAGTTTGGTAGAGCGTTTCTTTTGCACAGAAAAGGTCAAGAGTTCGAAGCTCTTAAACTCCAAAAAAAAATCTTCAATAGCAGAAGGGTACATGCGGCCGACTGTTAATCGGTGAATGACGGGTTCGAGTCCCTCTTGAAGAGGAATTCAGAAAATACTCATAGATTAGTGCGGCAGATAATGTCATTCCTCTATTTAGAAAAAAATAATCAAAAAAGGTCTAAAAAAATGAAAATGAAACCTCATGCTTTTAAAAAAAAGATTAAAAATAATCCAATAGAGGGGGGGGGGGAATATAGTACCAAGATATATAATAGAAGATATAAGGGATAAGATAATAGAATAATCCTATAAACAAGGGAAACTTGATAAAAGGTATTATCGAAAACCTTGGTCGAAGACAGCGTGGGGAATAGCCCGTTAGAAAATGAATCAAATCATCGATAAAAACAGTAAAAATGAGTCGTAGAAAGATGGGAGAGTTCTCCGTAGGAAAATAGATCCAATCATCGATAAAAACAGTAAAAAAGTCTCGTAGAAAGATGGGAGAGTCCTCCGTAGAAAAAGAGCCCAAAAGTGAAAAATCTCTCGAACAAAATAGGGAGAGTCCTCCGTAGGAAAATAAACCTAATCATCGATAAAAACAGTAAAAAAGCACCGTGTAAAGATGGGAGAGTCCTCCGTAGAAAAAGATAATGAATCATCGATAAAAAGTGCGAAAAAGTCTCGTAGAAAAATGGGAGAGTTGCCCGTTAGTAAATTCCGTATAATCCTTGGAGAGTAGATTTAGGAGAGTAGATTTAGGAGAGTAGATTTAGGAGAGTTGATTTAGGAGAGTAGATAATTTTCCAAGAATATTAGGTAGAAGAATAGTACGTAGAATAATAGTACGTAGGCGAAAATCCCGTAGAAGGCTAGGAGAGTAGATTTTAGGAGAGTAGATTTTAGGAGAGTAGATCCTTAGGAGAGTAGAAGATTAGAAAAGAATAATAGGTAGAAGAATAGCACGTAGAAGAAGATTCCGTAGAGGGCTAGGAGAGTTCAAAAATCAAATAGTAGGTGAAAATCCAGTAGAAGTATAGGAGAGTATGTCCTTATAAAGTCCGTAGAGGGGCCGTAGAATACAAAATTCGTAGAGTAGGTTTTAGGAGAGTAGATTTTAGGAGAGTAGATAATTCGTAGAGTAGAAGATTAGAAAAGCACATAGCCGAATCCCTCGTAGAAGTAGCCCCAGGTACAGGGCCCGGAGAATCAATCATTAGTAGAGTACATAATTAGGAGAGTCCAAAAATCGTAGAGTAGATCCTTAGAAAAGAATATTAGGTAGAATCAAATCTCGTGTAAGGATAGGAGAGTCTAAATTTAGGAGAGTAGATTCATTTCTAAGAATAATAGGTAGAAGAAAGGCCCGTAGAAAATTCGGAGAGTAGAAAATTCGGAGAGTAGATATTTAGTAGAGTATATCCTTAGAAAATAGTATATCGTATAATCTTAGAAAAGAAAAATAGTCAGCGTAAAATGTCGTGTAAGGATAGGAGAGTAGATCATTAGGTATATCCTTAGAAAAGTCAGTAGAAAAGTTCCTCGTACAGGGCCAGGAGAATTCAATAATAATAGAGTGGGAATGCCTAATAATCGAAAAGAAAAGTCCGTAGAAGAACCTCTCGTAAAGTGCCAGGGAGAAATCCCCATTATAAGAATTAGTAGAGTAGAAATTTAGGAGAGTAGATTTAGGAGAGTAGATTTAGGAGAGTAGATTTAGGAGAGTA
>JAFEBT010000089.1 GCA_018242545.1 Pseudomonadota bacterium | reverse complement strand
CAGGCTCCGCTCAAGAGGTCTTTCAATTTTACACCACTTATTGGGACGTATACTTATACACCATAGCATCAATACGGCCATGAGTTTTTAAAACTTTATCGAGAATTGATTCTATTTTCTGTTGAGAAGTTATATCAACAGGATAAGCTTCAACTGAGTTCCCTCTTTTTTTTAAATCTTCAAGCTTTTCAGTGTTTCTAGCCAATAGAATCAGCGTTTCTTTTTCTGCCAAAATACGGGCACATGCTTGCCCAATCATGCTTGTTGCGCCGACGAGCACAATAACTTTATTCATGACTTTCTCCAATTTCTTAGTGATAATTATGTCTCTTGAGGCTTTCTATATACTTAAAGACATTTTCTCTTAACTTACAAAACTTTCTAATTTTTTAATAAATCTTTCCATATGAGGATCGGAGGCTTTAGGGATATCTTTCAAATCAAACCACCGAATCTCATAAAATTCATCCCTATCAAAAACGTATTCCTGTTGAGAATCACCTTTTAAAACGTACCATAAACTTACATCTGTATGTCCTGCGGTAAGACCTACAGTTTGCGTTGATGTCAAAAAAAGAGGATCTTCCTTCCAAAACTGAGCTTCAATCATAAGTTCTTCGAAGCATTCACGTCTTACAGTTTCTTTAGGATCTTCATCCAATTCAACATGTCCCCCGGTCGGAAGCCATAATTGAGCTTTTTTGTGATCCACAAGAAGAATTTTTGAGGTTTTTTCATCAAATAATACAAAATATGAAACAAGATGCCTTTCAGGAACATCTGGTTTTTTTATCCTAAAAAGAGGCGCGCCACTTTCAATCCAAGCGATAGTCTCATGAATATGTTTTTGCTCAAGAAAATCAAAAGGTGAAAGGTTTAAAATTGTCTTTAAGATATGATTTTCAATGGACGGCTTCATTTTAAAAATTCCTTTTCAAGCATCTTTAAATCCTTTTGAGATTTTACTTCAATGAAGGTAACCCGAGGATACGTTTTACGTAATACCTCAAGAGAAGGCGCGATACGTTTTGGAAAATGCCACCCATACTGAAGAAGACGTATTTTGATCGTTTCTCGGCATCCTTCTGCCCGATCGTCAATCTGGGGATTTTTATCAAAAAGCCGTTTAAAAACACGCCAATAACATTGTCTTAAGGGAAAATTAAAGTAGATCGTCATTTGCGCACGTGAATACCGCATTTCCAGTGATTTCAAGCTATTTCCATCAATAATCCAGGACTCTTGGTCTACAATTTTTTTTTGAAGAGCCAAAAATTCTTCATAATTTCGTTCAATCCAGTTTGCTTCATAAAAATGCTTATCTAAATGATGAAGTGGAATTTTTGTCATTTTATGAAGCTTGAAAGCAAAAGTTGATTTCCCGCTGCCAGGCCTTCCAAAGAGCATAATTCGTGAAGCTTTATGAGTCATATTCAGTCTACAAAAAAAATAATGGTAAAAAGGGATTTAGAGATGATATTCATGGGTAAAAGAATTTTTCAAGCTTCTTGAACCCTTGAGGGTTAGAAGTCTTTTCTTGAAATTTTAAAATCTCTTTTGCACAATCAAAAGGAGAGAGTGTTGTTGTATTAATTTTAAGATCATAGGCTTGGGAAAATCCATGAACACGATCCATTTGATCATTCGAAAGCCCTAAAGCACGATCTCTTCTTAAAACCTCGCGTTCAGACATCGCCTTAAAATCACAAAAAATCCCAATGAAGTAAACTGTATGCTCCTTTAGCATTTCGACATAAGATTTTAGAATGTCGCCCTCAAGAAGGACTTCATCCATAATGACATCATTTCCTGCATCCGCTAAAACTTTAGCAATAGCTGGAAGCGTTCCAAAAATTTGATCTCCTAAAGGACCATTTTGAATAACCATTGTAGGTCCACGTTCATTGGCACCAGGGACAAATGAAAAATATCCTTCTTTTTCCTTTATACCACCTGGAATATAGGCCCTTGGCATCATCTCAACAAGCATATCTATTCCGAGATGAATCCAAGGCTTTTTGCTTAAGTGTTGTATACTCCGAGCAATGGATGTTTTTCCAGAACTTCCGCATCCATTTAAAAAAATAATATCACTCATGTTACGAACTCGCTAAAATATTAAGAAATTCTATCAAACTCTTCAAAAAGTGAATAGTATTTATTTTCTAGTTTCAAAAAGTACCCCAATTAACATCTGTTCCCCCTTAAAAAGAGGGAAATTCCTTAAATTCATGCGGCAATCTGATTTAAGGATTATTTCCATTTCATGGAAACAAGCGTCTTTTTTCTTTAAACCTTTTTTTACGTCAAAATTTGACTCTTTCTTCCTTTTTTATAGAAGTGATGGCTCGGTTTCTTGCCCATTGACACAAAAAGCGCATCTAACTACATTACTTCGTTAAAGGATAAAGAGGACATATTATACAATGGCACAAAAAACTGACCCTTCAAACACAAACAATTCTTCCAAAAATGCATACGAAAATCTTAAAAAACGCTTTGCTGAACTCAGCCATTTAGAAGGCGCTTCAGGCATCTTAAGCAAAGATGCAGAAACGGCCATGGCCTCTGGAAGCGCAGAAGACCGTTCTTTACAACTTCAAACATTAGCAACGATCCGTCATCGCCTCCTTACCGATCCCGATGTCTTGAAATGGTTAACTGAAGCTGAATCTGAAGCTTCTTCTCTTTCTTCCGAGGATCAACGGAACCTTTTTTTAATGAAACGAGAATGGACAGAAGCAACTTTGCTCTCTCCTGCATTAGCCCGCGAACTTGCTAGGCTTGCAAGTGAAGGCAGTGAAAAACATACACACCATAAATCTTCAGGCGCCTGGCCAAAGATGAGGGATTGGTACGAACATGCCTTTAACACATTACGCGAAGTTGCTAAGGCAAAAATGAATCACACGCCAGGGATGTTCAATTCTCCTTATGAGGCCCTTTTAGACACCTTTAACCCTGGATTAAAAGAAGAAACTGTCACGCGTGAATTTGCAAAACTTGAGAAGGCGCTTCCTTTTTTAATTCGAGAAGCTCAGAAAAAACAACTCCAAAAGCCCTCTCCGCTTCCTCTTGAAGGCCCTTTTCCATTCGATCAGGTAAAAGAACTTTGTCTCCAACTCTTAAAAGCAATTGGCTTTGATTTTGAGCGCGGTCGATTTGATTTATGTAAGCACCACCCTTCTTGTAATGGCACAGCTGATGATATGCGTATCACAGCCCAATACCATGAAAATGATTTCCTTCAAACTGTGTATGCGGCTCTTCATGAAGGGGGACACGCCCTTTACGAACAAAACAGGCCTAAAGGATGGAGATATCAACCTGCAGGAAATCATCTTGGGATGGCACTTCATGAAACTGAATCACGCATTATCGAAATTCAGGCATGTCATACGCCTGAATTTTTTCAATTTTTAGAGAAAGAAGCCCGAAACATCTTTAAGCGCCCTGAAGATCCTGCTTTTTGTGCCCAGAATCTTGAGCTTCTTATAAACCGCGTAGAACCCAGCTTTATTCGCATTGAGGCTGATGAATTGACGTATCCGGCTCATGTCATTCTTCGCCAAAAACTTGAAAAAGCTCTTATCGAAGAAACATTGCATATTGATGATCTGCCAAAAGCCTGGAATGAAGGAATGCAAACATTCCTTGGAATCACACCTCCCAATCACGCTCAAGGATGCATGCAAGATGTGCACTGGCCTTCTGGCGCTATTGGCTACTTTCCTGCCTATACAGCACCTGGTGGTGATGCGGGAGCCGCGCAACTTTTTGCGGCTGCCTGTCGTGCTCGACCAGAACTTCGTGCTGAACTTGCCAAAGGAAATTTTAAGCCTTTACGAGAATGGCTCTGCGAAAACGTTTATTGTAAAGGTTCCCTCTTAACGCTTGAAGACTTATTTATTTCTGCAACAGGAGAGCCTCCGAATGCACATTATTATCTAAATCATTTGAGTGAGCGCTATTTAGGAAAACCCTGGAACGATCTCATACAGAATATTTGATGCCCTTTCCTAAGTGTAACTCTTTATCTCTTTTTAATCCCGATAGCATTTAAATTTCCGTATAGAATTCAGGATCATAATTAAAAATTATCTCAGGAGAACTAAAGCTGTTGCAAATCATATGAAAAATCACGCTATTCATGGGTCAATTATTAACATTGGAAGCGTTAATGGGGATCAAATTCCTGCTCTTTCAGGCGCTGCATACTCCCTTTCCAAAGCCGGCGTTATTCATTTAACGAAAACCCTTGTTGGAGAGTTGGCACCCTTTAAAATACGCATTAACTGTATTTCTCCGGGATGGATAAAAACCCCGATGCTTGAACAAAATGCGCATAAAGTTATTCCTCACATTCCTTATGGAGACATTCCAGAACCTGATACCCTTGATGGTCTTATTCTTTATCTTGCCTCAAATAAAGCCTCAAAATACGTTCAAGGCGCCTCTTTTACGATTGATGGGGGAATGTCGTGGGGTGGAAAATCATGGGGAGATTAAGGTGGCTTCATCTATAAAATTTAAACAGGTATTTTTATATATCTTTATGGTTATAAGACCATTTCCTATTTCACTTTTTATAATGATATTGACGTCTTTTATCTGGGCTATTGATCTTTCTTTAAGACCTTACATTTTAAAGGAAATTCTTAATCGATTGGCAGAAAATAAAAATCAAAACATTTTTGATTCTCTCAGTCTCCTTGTTCTGCTTTATTTAGACGTATATCTTGTAATGACCACGTCATTTCGTCTTTATGGTTACTTTGTTGAAATTAAAATGATCCCAAATCTTAGAGCAAGAATAGCCAATACAACTTTAGAACTCCTTCTTGAGAAAAGTCATACCTACTATCAAAATAATTATGCAGGAAGTCTTGCCAATAAATTTACCAATCTTATCGACGATATTCCAGAACTCTTACAAAGCATAACAGATCGATTTCTAGGAATGTTCTTAGCTGTCTTAATTGCTATTTTTACATTAGGATCTGTTAATATTAAATTTGGTTTTTTTATGTTAATATGGTTTGGAATTTTTATGGGAGGAGCTCTCTTTTTCTCCAAGCATTTTATCCGTCTTTCTGATGATTTTTCAAATTACTTTTCTTTCATTACAGGAAAAGTTGTAGATGTTCTGTCCAACATTCTTTCTGTGCGATTGTTTGCAACAAAAAAACAAGAAACATTTCTTCTGAAAGAAACATTTCAAAAGGCCATTTCAGCCGAACAAAAGCTCCAGTGGTCTTATTTTTGGATGTGGATTCTTTATGGATACTCTTTCTTTATCCTTCAAGCTTTTAATTTTTACTTCCTTATGAAAGGGTTTGAAGAAGAATGGGTTAATATAGGAGATTTTGCACTTATACTATTTCCATAAATTAAAATAACAAGTATGATGTTCTGCAAATGGAAGC
>JAFEBT010000088.1 GCA_018242545.1 Pseudomonadota bacterium | reverse complement strand
GTATGAAGATAGATAGGGAAGATATATTACGAAGATATATAGGGAAGATATAGTACGAAGATATAGTATGAAGATAGATGAAGAAGATCGAAGAAAGAAGGTGAGAAAGAGCCCAAATCGAAAGATCTCGTATAAAGATCTCCTCAGAAGATCTCGCATAAAGATCTCGTATAAAGATAGATGAAGAAGATCTCGTATAAATATTTCGCACGAAGATAGATGAAGAAAATCTCGCCTAAATAATTCGCCTAAAGATCCCGCCTAAATAATTCGCCTAAATAATTCGCCTAAATAATTCGCCTAAAGATCTCGCCTAAAGATAGGGCATGAAGATAGAAGATCTGGCACTAAGATAAACCCCGAAGATCGAAAGAAAGAGAGCGAGAAAGAGCCCAAGGGCAAAGAAGGATAAAATCTAAAGATCTCGCCTAAAGATCTCGCACGAAGATAGAATGAAAGATCTCGTATAAAGATCTCGCATGAAGATAGAATATCTCGCACTAAGATCTCGCACTAAGATCTCGCACGAATATCTCGCACGAAGATAGAATGAAAGATCTCGTATAAAGATCTCGTATGAATATATATGAAGAATATATATGAAGAATCTCGAAAGAAAGAGAGCGAGAAAGAGTGCAAGGCAAAATAAAAAATAGTAAAAATTTCGCATGAAGATCTCGCCTAAAGATCTCGTATGAAGATCTCGTCTAAAGATCTCGTATAAAGATCTCGCATAAAGATAGAAATCTCGCATAAAGATCTCGCATAAAGATCTCGCATGAAGATCTCGCCTAAAGATCTCGTATAAAGATCTCGTATGAAGATAGATGAAGAAGATAGGGTTAAAGATCTCGCATGAAGATAGGGCACGAATATATCAGAAAAAGATCGAAAGAAAGAAAGCGAGAAAGAGCCCAAGTCTAAACAAAGATAAAATCGAAAGATCTCGTATAAAGATCTCGCATAAAGATCTCGTATAAAGATAGGGCATAAAGATAGGGTATAAAGATAGGGTATAAAGATAGGGTATAAAGATAGAGCATAAAGATAGGGTTAAAGATCTCGTATAAAGATAGAGCATAAAGAAAGGCAAATCTATCGAAAGGAAAGCCGATCGAAGAAAGGCGAGAAAGAGCCCAAATCTAATCTAAGATAAAATTCAAAGATAAAAATCCTACAGGTATAGGATTCGAACCTATAATAACCTCACTCAAAATAAGGAGTCATACCATTAGACCAACCTGTAAAAAAAAGGTAAAAGAGATCAGGCTTGGAGGGAATCGAACCCCCATCAACTATTTTGAAGACAGACGCATTACCATTATGCAACAAACCTAAAAGAGTCCAAAAGGAAAGATTAAAGCCAATAATAAGCTTGTAGCTCAGTGGCAGAGCAGTACATTGATAATGTATTGGCCAAAGGTTCAATTCCTTTCAGGCTTAAGAACCCCAAAATCTTAAAAAGAAAAATCGGAAGAAAAAAGAAGCTTCAACGATAAAAAGAAGAGGGAAGAAAACAATAATAAAAGAAAAAGTATCTACAAATATAGCAGCAAAAAGTAGAACAAAAGAATAAAGAAAATATCTACTTAAGCCCCATCATACACAGATGGGAACGGCCCAAATAACGACGAAAGCCCCTAAGAATTCAAATAAGATATTAGCAAAAGTATAAAAAGTAGGAAGAAAGACTAAAGTATCAGATTGGAAAGATAGAAGAAAGTAAGGTAATCTGAAAAGTAAAAGAGGAGTAGAGAAAAGCGCTAAAAAGAAGATAAAAATGGATCAAATTCATAAAGAGAAAAAGATAGGTAACTCAAATCTAAGAAGCGCAGGTTTAAAGAAGAAATAAAGATGAGAAAAAAGAAGAGGGCCAGTGGAAAAGAAAGCAGCTAAAGCGGAAATTTTAATAAGAGTAAACAGAGTCTCATCTCATTGATAGTTAAGAAAGGAGAAAGGGGAAAGTAGGAAAAGATTAGGAAGAAAAGCAAATCAAACACAAAGAGATAAGAATCAAGAAAGAATAAAATATAAAAATCTAAATTTAAATTCATATAAATGTGAAAAAATCAAAGAGAGAAAAGGGATATTAGCCGAAAACTCTCAAAACTCTAAAACCCTAGAGTCGCACGGAAAGAATGGGGCTTGAACCCATAATCACAAGCGTGAAGCAGTTTAGCAAACTGGCCTATTACCATTCTAGCATCTTTCCAATAAAAGCAATGATAAGCTAAGGCTGGGAATCGAACCCAGATGGTCCCAATTACAAATCGGGTGCATAGGCCATTTATGCTACTTTAGCAGAACACTAAGAGGATCGAACTCTTGACAGCTTCTTTGTAAGAGAAGCACTCTGACCAACTGAGTTAAGTGTTCATAAAAGTTGCAGGTAAGATAACTGAGACATAAGATCAAGAAGTTGGGAATCGAACCCATACCATTTACTCCCAAAGCAAACACTCTGCCAATTAAGCTACATCTTGTTCTAAAAATTGCCCGAAGCAGGGCTTGAACCTGCGAATCTTCCTTTTCAGGGAAGTGCTTTAACCCGCTAAGCTATCCAGGCAAGGTACAAAGTCGAGGTCCTAAGGGATCGGGTACCAAAAAGAAAAGAGAAAGAGGGTAATCAAGGTATAAGTCGAGGTCCTAAGGGATCGGATACCAAGAAATCTTTTCGGAGAGACTTGAACTCTCAAGCCAAAAGGCAGCTAATTTTAAGTCAGACCCGTTTACCAGTTCCGGCACGAAAAGTGAAAATAATCTCGGCGTAATAGTTTAAGTAGTTAAAACCTCTGTCTCATAAGCAGATAATACAAGTGCAACTCTTGTTAACGCCATACAAAAAAAAGAAAGATGTTCTATACAGGACTTGAACCAGCGTTGCGTTCGTGAAAGGAACGTCTCCTAACCAACTAGAGGAATAGAACTAAGCTCGGTCAGAATTGAACTGACGCGCGGATCTTTATGAGAGATATGCTCTGCCGACTGAGCTACGAGCTTGTAAAAAAAAGAAGTTCCTCATGAGTCTGGCGCGAGAGGTATAAAAAGGGAAAGAAGAATGGTGATTATAGCTCAGTAGGTAGAGCAAGACACTGTGAATGTAAAGGCCTCGGGTTCGAAACCCGATAATCACCCATAAAAAAATGCCTACAATAAATCAAATAATGAGAAAGCCTCGAACAGGAAAGAAAGGGCGAACGAAGATAACAGCATTAGAAAGAAATCCTCAAAAAAAAGGAGTAGTATTACGAGTCTTTACACGAAAGCCGAAAAAACCAAATTCAGCTCAACGAAAGATAGCGAAAGTGCGATTATCAAACCAGCGAGAGATCGACGCGTACATAATGGGAGAAGGGCACAATATTCAAGAGCATAGCGTAGTATTAGTTCGAGGGGGAAGAGTGCCAGATTTACCAGGAGTGAATTACAAATTAGTCCGAGGTAAATACGATTTAGGAGGAGTAGTAAATCGAAAAACCTCAAGATCAAAATATGGAAAAAAAAGAGAAACAACAGGAAAAAGGTAAAAGACGGAAAAGGAAAAAAAATGAAAAAAAGAACATTAAAGAGACATAAAGGTAGAACGTCTCAAGTCCCACGAATAGGTCAAAGACGAGTCGGAGAATATAGCATAATCAGTTCATCGCCAGGTCGAATAACAGCGAAACAGATAGCGGCGTTAGAAATGGCATTAAAGCGAAAACTCCCAACGGGAACGGAGATAATCAAACGAATATTTGCAACATATCCAGTGACAGCGAAACCGCTAGAAGTGCGAATGGGGAAAGGAAAAGGAAGTATAGATCATAAAATCGCCCGAGTCCGATATAAGTCAATAATATTAGAAATCAAGAAGACGGAACCAGGAGTAGATTACATGGAAATGCTTCGACAAGTATCGATGAAATTGCCAATCGTAACGAAAATCGAAAAGAATTAATCGATTAATCGAAAATGGAAAAAAAGAGTAAAAAAGGAAAAAAGAATAATCGTACAATAATCGTACAATAATCGTACAATAATCGCACAAATTCCGCACAAATTCCGCATATTTAACGCATATTTAACGCATATTTAAGGCATAATTAAGGCCCATTTAACGCACATTTATCGCACATTTGTCGCACAAAACCCATGTAGACTAAGGAATAAAGATAGATAAAATCGCCATAGGAAAGTAGATTAAGGAATAAAGATAGATAAAATCGCCATAGGAAAGTAGATTAAGGAATAAAGAGTGGCAAAAATGCCATAGAGAGTCCAGGTTAAAAGGCTTAAAGATAAGCCTAAGATAATATAAGTTAACCTCTTAGTAAGTTAATATATTGGATAGCAATTTGCCCTTTAACTCTGAAGTAAGCAACAAGGATAGATAATCCAACGGCCGATTCAGCAGCAGCAACAACTAAGATAAAGAAGGCAAAAAGTTGTCCAAAAATGTCGTCAAAAGCGACAGAATAGAAAATGAAAATTAAATTAATAGCAAGTAGCATTAACTCAATAGACATTAAAAGAGTAATGATATTTTTTCTGTTAACAACAATACCAGTAACTCCAATTACGAATAATAGAAAGAATAATAACATTAATTAGTTCTATAGGAATAAGAACAAAGTATTATAAAAAAAGAAGGTAATTCAGAGGCGAAAAAAGGTAAAAGCATAATAAGTAAGATCTACGAAAAAGATCATAACTAGAAGGTCGTAAAAGGTGTAAATGAAAATGAGTATTGTTAGAAAAAGGAAAAAGAATCAATATAATAGAATAGAGAGAAAGGTATAAAGAAAATTAGGAGATGTAGCATAATGGCAATGCGATAGCTTGTCGAGTTATAGACTGTGGGTTCAACCCCCATCATTTCCGAATCTTAGCTAGAAACCCCTTTTATTTAATAAAGAATAAACGCTTAAGATAGAATAAAAGCCCATCTACTAAAGAGTTAAAAAAACCAAAACAATGCAAGAAGCAGCAAAATTAATAGGAGCAGGATTAGCTACAATAGGAGTGGCCGGATCAGGAGTTGGAATCGGAATAGTATTCGGACAATTAATAGCAGGATATAGCCGAAACCCATCATTAAAACAACAATTATTCGCATATAGTATATTAGGATTTGCATTATCAGAAGCGATAGCACTATTCGCATTAATGATAGCATTCTTAATACTATTTACATTCTAATAATCAAACCCCTAATAAAAGGCAAGGGGCCAAAGATAATAAACAGGAGTAAGTCAGCCCGGCAAAAATCGCCCAACAAACCCCCTTTCTAACACTCATTTCTAACACAATTTCTAACACAATTTCTAACACTATTTCTAATACAATTTTCTAATACAATTTTCTAACATTATTTTCTAACATTATTTTCTAACACTATTTCTAACATTATTTCTAATACAATTTTCTAACATTATTTTCTAACACTATTTCTAACATTATTTCTAACACTATTTCTAACACCATTTCTAA
>JAFEBT010000087.1 GCA_018242545.1 Pseudomonadota bacterium | reverse complement strand
TCTACTGGAAAGGACTAAAAATGTTATCTTTTAAGAAAATGACGGGTAGTGAGAACAGTATTATGAGAGTCGTATATTTTAACTTGACGCATTTTTAGGAATGAGAAATGGTAAAATTTTTAGTCAAAAACATATTATTTTCTTGTTTGGCAGCTTTCTTATTAAGCATTCCATTGGTTTCTATTTTGGCAATGGATAGCTTTGATATAAAGGAAGAGGTTGTTTCAGCAAAATCGATTACTCCTAAAACCCAAGCTGAGGCGAAGGATATTGTTATTTCCACGACAGAAAAAGTATACGCTCAGATCAATCGCAATTGGCATTATGTTCCTGCAGGTCTCAATCAAATGAAAACAGAATCAGCATTCTGGGAACCAAAATGGGTGAACATAGAGGGCATTTCAGCGCCCACGCTTATTTTACAAACGTCTCCTGAAACACTTATGGATGCCCTTCAAGATTTAATTAAAAAACCAGCTCTTCTGGAATGTACCATAGCTCTTACAACCGTTAAGATCTTTTGCTTAAGAGAACTTTTTGGGCCTGACCAGTTTAATCATTATGCGACTGAATTTTTTAAAATTTTGCAAGATGATTTAACCTTTAAAACTGAAGACTTTTTCCATGAATTGCCTAACCAGTTCTTAACGCGCGTACAAGGTGAAAGCGCAATACCTGGGTCCATTACTTACATAACAAACCTTCCGAACTATGCCAGCTTCAAGCCCCAGGGAAATGCAAGGGGGAGTAATGTCGTTTGTACCGCTCCTTCTCAATATCTTGGATTTAGCGCAATTTATAGAACAGGACCACAATCTATAGTTGTTATTGAGTCCCAAGATTTGGACTTATATTGTGACCCCACAGATGTTGAAAGAAACCATGAAGAACATGCTCGACTTAGCAAAATATTTAAGAGAACACCTTCTTTATTTGTCGAAAGTCGTCGAAAGGCCCAGCAAGAAATAGACTTTTACCAATTTTTTGATCTTGAAGAATTGCAACAGTTTGTTGAAAAAGGTGAGATCTATACCTAAGATGATCCTTTTGTTCTTAGAGGCCCTTAAAAGCTAATTCCAAGCTTTACGGATAGAATCTTCCTCAGAAGGCTCTTCTTGCCATTTTTGAGCAAATTTTTGAAGATTTGGGTCTTTGGGGTTCGTCAATACAATTTTGAAATTAAGATATTGATCACCAGGCTTACCTTCTTTTTCAGGAATGATTCCTTTTCCTTTTAAACGCAATGTTTGTCCTGTATTCGTGCCCTCTGGGATATTCACCATCACAGGCCCATGAATGGTTGGAACTTGGATTTTTTTTCCTAAAACAGCCTCTTTCAATCCAATGGGGACTTCAAGATAAATATCAAATCCTTTTCTGACAAAATAAGGGTGCGGCTCAATATGAATCTCAATATGAACATCTCCAGAAGGGCCATTACCAAGTCCTTTTTCTCCTTGTCCTTTAAGCCTCAACTTTTGTCCTTCTTCCGTTCCTGCAGGAATAGCAACACTCAGCACTTTTCCATCCAAAAGAGTTATACTTCTTTTTGTACCAAGTGCAGCCTCACGAAAATTAATTCGTAAAATAACAGAAACATCACGACCTTTCTCGGAATAAGGACGACTTCTTCGAGCGTCATGTGTACCAAAACCCGAAGCTCCTCCTTGTTTAAAAACCCGTGAAAACATATCTTCATTTGAAAAAATATCCGAAAAATCAAATCCCCCATGTGCCTGAGAAAATCCAGAACCTTGCTGATAGGCCTTGTAATAGGCGTGTTCAGGGTTTTCAGAACCTTGAGCATCAATTTCCCCCCGGTCAAACCGCGCACGTTTATCGGGATCAGATAGAAGATTATAGGCTGAGGTTATTTCTTTAAATTTTTTTTCAATTTCTTTGTTATTTGGGTTTAAATCTGGATGATATTTTTTTGCCAACTTCCTATAAGTTTTCTTGATCTCTTCTTCGGTGGCTTTTTTTGATACGCCTAAAATTGTATAAGGATCTGACATGATTTGATTCTTCTATATTTTCTTTATTTACCTAATTATATCTCACACACATGCAAAGAAAAAGAAAAAAATTGTCCGTCATTTTTCTAAAAAAGACCTCCTTTTTTAGAAAAAGGGGGTCTTTTTATTAAATTACTCGGATCTTAGTTATTGCTTACAATTTGCCAAGTTCCATCAGGTTGACGGCAAGCTGTACCGTATCCTTGTTGTGTTTTACCTGCAATTTCGATGGTTTGTGTAAACTCACGGCAATATTGTCCACTTTTCGTTTGGTAAGTTTTTGTTGGTGTAATTGTTCCAGAATGGCCTGAATCTGGATTACGCCATCCTTGAGTTTGTCCACTCGGGGCACTTTCAAAAGATTTTTGAGCTGTCTTTTCAGCATACATTTGATCAGCTTTGTCTAGAGATGATCCTATACTATTTCCAATAAAGGCACCCAAAAGAGTTCCTGCGGCAACACCTACGAGCTGGCCTGTACCTTTTCCAAATTGTGCTCCAAGTGCAGCACCTCCAATACCTCCTAACAGCGTCCCCCCAGTTTCCTTGGGTCCACCTGTCATACAGCCTGAAAGTGTTGAAATTAGAGCAACACTTGCAATTATTGAAACATATTTATGAGAAATCATTGAAAATCCCTTTTCTAGAAAGTGAACCATAAAGACTTGTTTTCTGAAAGTCTTCCTTGTAAGAAGATTGTGTTATATTGTTATATGCTTATATCACGAATATCTTTTTAAAAGCAAATTCTAAAGAAAAAACGTTGTCATTTTTGACACGTTTTTAACCCTATAATTGAAAGGATACTTCTTTAGCAGATGGCCTCTAAAAAAACACTCTTTCTAGAATTTCATTGGGATAATCTCCTTAGAAATCTTCCCAAATCCTTTAATTTAATTAAAATAGCAACTTTCGCATCTCTTATTGTTGCCTTGATTTTAATCGGCTTGAAACTTTTTGCTTATATGCTTTCAGATTCTTTAAGCATCTTATCAACCCTCATAGACTCTATGTTGGATGGCATTGCCTCTTTGATTAATTTTTATGCCGTTCGGCGCGCCTTAAAGCCTGCAAGTACATTCTATCGATTTGGCCATGGGAAAGCAGAGGCCATCGCAGCCCTTGGTCAATCCATGTTCATTACGGGCTCTTCTTTTTTCTTGCTTTTTTCTGCAACCCATCGATTTTATGATGTGACGCCCATAGAAGATACGCGTATTGCAATTGGAATTATGGCATTTTCGGTATTTTTGACGCTCATATTGGTCAGTTTTCAGCGTTTTGTTATTCATAAAACACGCTCTCTCGCAATCTCTGCCGATTCTCTTCATTATGTAAGTGATATCCTTATTAACTGCAGTGTTATCATTGCCTTGTTTCTTCAAAGCTGGTTTCAAATGAGCCTTATTGATCCCATTTTTGCTATTTTTATAGCATTTTATATTCTTTATTGTTCTTTTCGCATGGTAAAAGAAGCTCTTGTTGTTTTAATGGATCGAGAACTTTCAGAGGAAAATCGAAAAAAAATTATAAAAACTGTCTTAAGTCATCCTCATGTTTTAGGCTTGCATGATTTAAGAACGCGTTCATCAGGCTCGCATACCTTTATACAACTTCATCTTGAGCTTAATGACTCTATGCCTTTAATTGAATCTCACACAATTGCAGATGAAGTTGAAAATAAGCTTCTTAAAGAATTTCCAACAGCCGATGTTCTCATTCATCAAGATCCTCAAAGTACCGTTATGCCTCCTTCTTCAAAAAAAGGTAAAGTTTGGGAGCAATATACGCGTTAAAATTACAAAATTTCATTTTAGAAACAAGACCATATCTAAAATCTTAAAAGAGAAAAGAGTGTTAGGCCTTTAGCATCATTCAAAAAAAGCATTTGACTTATGCATTTATTTCGTATTTCACTCCTCTAATATCTTCTTATTCCTTAATTTTTTTAATATCAAAAAATATCAATTTGAGAAAAAATAAAAGCTTCATTTTAAAAATGCTTGAATTTTTTTTCATAGACTGTATGAATCTTAATCCTTATTGTAATTTTTTCAGGGAGACCTACTTTATGACGACTCTGCAAAAAATCCATAAAATAGAAGATGAAGGAAACTTAAATAGCACGATGACCCAAGAAAATATGTCCTTTAAAGAGTCAGAAAGCCTCCGACATTTTATAAAACTACATGGAATAAAACCTCTTATAATGTGGTTTTCTGCAACGTTCCTTTATTGCTATCAATTCTTTTTAAGAACCTCACCAAGTGTCATGGAAGATGTTCTTCGTCAAGAATTTCAAATGAATGCACAATCCTTTGGCCTTCTTGCTTCATTTTATTATATTGCTTATTCTGTCTTACAAATCCCAATGGGAGTTCTCATTGATAAAATAGGTCTTAGACGTATTTTAACTTTTTCAGCAGCCATGTGTTCTCTCGGGGCTCTTGTTTTTGGAATTTCTGATGGTCATGCCCTTGCAAAAATCGGACGACTTTTTATGGGGATTGGTTCTGCAGGTGTGTTTCTAAGCTGTTTAAAACTTATCACTTTATGGTTTCCAAAACGCAAATTTGGTATTTTTGTTGGATTCACAATGATGATGGGAACCTTCGGTGCCATGGGCGCCCAAACTCCTCTTGCCTTCATGATTGAGGCTCTCGGATGGAGAATGTCTCTCATTTGCATGTCAGGGTTAGGCGCTTTATGGGCTGTATTGCTTTGGTGCCTTGTAAAAGACCGTAAAGCGCCACTGGGGTTAAAATCCGAAGAAAAACCAATTCCTCTTCTTATAGGACTTCGACGCATCATAACGAACTCACAAATTTGGCTTGCAGCTCTTTATGGAACAACAATGTATACCGTCCTTTCATCGTTTTCTGACTTATGGGGTCCAGCATACCTAATGAAAGCTTATCACATAGATAAGCCCTTAGCAGGTCTTGCTACGTCTGCTCTTCTGCTCGGTGTTGCAATAGGAGGACCTTTCTTTGGTTATATTTCTGAACGTTTAAAAAGCCGGAAACTTCCAATGCTTATTGCCGCTGTTGGAAGCCTTTTTTTCTTTTGTTTATTCTTATATACCGCAGATCTCTCTTTAACAGCTATTTTCATCTTTTTGTTTCTTGTCGGCTTTTTTGTTGGAGGAAAATTGATGAATTTTGCAGTTGGAACTGATAGTGTCCCTTATTCATTAAGTGGAACAGCCACAGGGTTTATCAACGCTTGCAGCATGACAAGTGGCGTTATGTTTCAACCTTTTATTGGATGGCTTATGCATCAAGTCTGGGATGGAAGTGTTGTTAATGGGATCCCTACATACACAGCACAAAACTATGTATTTGGGCTCTCTGTTATTCCAATATGTATGTTCTTAGCAGTTGGAATTACTCTTATGACACGAGAGTCTTATCCTAAATAGGTTCTTTTGATTAATTTTCTTAAAAACCCCTCGACATGGGGGGTTTCTTTTTGATATAGATCTTTCATATTGTGGGCGCTTAGCTCAGCTGGTAGAGCAGCTGACTCTTAATCAGTAGGTCATAGGTTCGAATCCTATAGCGCCCACCAAGAATTTTTAGAATTCTTCTTAATCTTTTCTTCTTTCCGA
>JAFEBT010000086.1 GCA_018242545.1 Pseudomonadota bacterium | reverse complement strand
CTATTTTCCTCAATATCTCTTCTCTCTCCTTCTTTGTCAATTTAATTGATGACACACCCTAGAATTTATATGGAGATAAATTCCTAATTTTCAAGATGCACAATACAAAAAATGTAGATTTCTTATGGTTTTTGAAAAGAGATGTTTTTAAAATAACGTTGATGCCAGGCTTGGTACATGAGAATGCCCCAGAGCGAATATTGCCAATTTCGGGTTTGAGAAAGATGCTCCCCCCATCTTTTCCGAATGGGGAGAGGATTAGAAATTCCTGAATCTTTTAAAGCATTTATAGAAAGAAGTGTATTTGCCCAATCTTTAAGGGCTCCACGAAGCCATTGATCAATGGGAAGTCCAAATCCTTGTTTAGGGCGTTCAAAATAAGATTCGGGGATATAACGTTTGAGAATCTGTCGAAGGATCCATTTCCCTTGATTCTGTTTGAGTTTATAGGAGAGGGGAAGTGCAAAAGAAAATTCAGCAATCCGATGATCAAGAAGAGGCTCTCTTGCTTCTAAGCTGTGAGCCATACTTGCTCTATCTACCTTTGTGAGGATGTCATCCGGAAGGTATAATGAAATATCCGTCAATTGCATGGCTTCCGTAAAATTTTGGGCTGTTAAGAAAATCTTTTTGAGAGTTTCCCCAAAATAAGAGCGATGCTCTGTTATCACTTCTGCTTCTTGGGGAGAGAAGTGAATAAGAAGAGAATGGTAAATCTCAAAAGGACTTTGCATCATGATGAGCTCAGAAAGTTTGTTAAGTTTATGGGAAAGATGTGTTTGTGAAGAAAAAATCTGGACCAGCTTTTCAAGATGGGGTTTTGCTGCAATTCGAAGGCATGCTGAAAGAGAAGGGCGAAGAGAAGAAGGAAAAAATCTCAGGAGATTTTTAAGGTGATTTCCTGTGCTATAGCGTGTATATCCAGAAAAAAATTCATCTCCTCCATCTCCCGAGAGACTCACAGTAACATGTTCACGTGCTATTTTACTGACAAGGAAGGTAGGAATTTGAGAAGAATCTGCAAAAGGTTCGTCATAAAATTCAGGTAATTTTGGGATGATATCAAGCGCATCCTTTTCTTTTAAAATATATTCAAAGTGATCTGTTCCAAGATGATTTGCGATTTTCTTTGCAAAAGGAGCTTCATTGAATCCAGCTTCGGAAAATCCAATCGAAAATGTTTTAACCGCCTGAGGGCTGTGTTTCTGCATCAGAGAAACAACAAGTGAGCTATCAATGCCTCCCGATAAAAACGCACCGAGGGGCACATCGGAAACCATACGCAATTTAATGGCATCTTCTAAAAGACTATCTAATTGATTCATGGCGTCAAGTTCAGATAGATTCAAAGGATTTTGAAGGCCATATTGATATCGTTCTTCCAAATTCCAATAACAAGATATTTTAAAAGTAAAGTTCTTATCTATCGAAACGATATGTCCGGGCGAAACTTTTTGAAGCCCTTGATAAATCGATTGTGTTCCTGGAACATAACTATAAACAAAATAGTCTGAAAGAGCGTTCTGATTCAGAGTGCTATGCCAGGAAGGATGTGGCATAAAACTTCGAGGTTGGGATCCAAAAAAAAGAACATTATTAATAATACCATAAAAAAGAGGTTTAACGCCGAAACGATCCCTTGCAAGAAAAAGGCACTGTGTCTGGGTATCCCAAAGGGCAAAGGCAAACATGCCAATAAATTTTGAAAGCGCTGCCTCAAGACCCCAGGTTTCAATAGAAGCGAGCATGACTTCTGTGTCAGAAGATCCTTTAAAAGAACAGCCTTTTTGTTCAAGTTCTTTTCGAAGATTTCTATAATTATAGATTTCACCATTATAAGAGATGATATATCGCCCTGACGCCGAGATCATGGGTTGATGCCCGGTTATGTTTAAATCAATAATTGAAAGGCGTAAATGAGCAAAGATAAGACCAATTCTTGCATCACTCCAAAGTCCTGTTGAATCAGGACCCCTAAAAGAAATCTCTTTTGCCATCAAAGAGGCTATTTTTTCAAGTTCTTCTTTTTTGGACGGGGAACGATTCCAAAAACCTGTAAATCCACACATAAAATTTTTAATCCTTCAGGAAGATGTTTTAAACGTCATAGAAGAAGACATATTTTTAAAAAGGAGATAGAAATGCCATTGAATTCTATTTAACCTCTTGACCATTTTAAGAAAGCCCGTCAAAATTTTTTAAGGTTCTCGTATGATTTGTGTAACGTAAGTTTAATGCTCTTATTTATATCGAAAAAAAAGAACTTAATAAATGAAAAAAGTATAAAAAATCATGGGTCCTTCTCTTAATCTTTACCGACAAGCTTTAAAAAACTTTGGTATCAAGAAAGAAAATGATTTTTATTTCTCAATCTTGATTATGCTTTTTATCAGTATGACGTCCTCGTTGACCCAGACATTTATTAATCTTGATCTTCATCAATTCCATTTTTTTAACAAAGAGGTGCTTTCTCTTGATATTATGATGCCTTTTTTAGGAAGCTTTGTTGCCTTATTTGTATTTCAACGTTTGTTTCATATGGTTCGCTTTAAAATTTTTATGGGATTTACCCTTTTAGGTATAGGACTTGGATATTTTCTTTTGATTTTTTTTGTAACATCGGATTTTAATTTTATAATTCGTTTTTTTTTAGGCTTATTTTATAGCTTTACATTTTTAGGGTGTTATATTTTTCAAATGAAAGTATATCATCATCATAAGCGTGGGGCTTTATTTTCTTTCACCATTTTGATGATGGCTCTTTCTTCTTCATTTGGTTTTTTTTTAAATGGAGTCATTACAGACGCTTCATATGTGTTTGGCGTGGGTCTTATTTGTATTGGAGGATGTTTATGGAGCTTATTAAAGCTCGATACAACAGAAGAAGATTCTCAAGGGAAAAAGGAGTTTTTATCTCCCCATGGCTCTATCTTAAAAATAGCTTCTAAATACCCAAGATTTTTTATTCTAATCTTACTGATTTCTTTTGTTGGAACGGCCTTTCCGACTTACTTCCCTATCTATGCTGAAGGACTTGGATTTTCTGAAAAAGAAGTCTCTTACCTCTTTTCATGTGTTCAGTTATCTCTTCTTTTTTTTATTCCGTTGGGAGGATTTTTAGGAGATAAATGGGGATATGAGAAAATTCTTTTAGTCCTTTCTTTTGTGGCTCTTCTTGCAGGAGTGTGTACTTTTGGAAGTAAAAAAATAGAAATTCTAGGAATTCTTTTTTTTATTATCCGTGGTTCTCTTGCTTCTTTTTTTGGTCTTATGGTGGCATGGATTGCCCGGGAGCATTTCTCCCAGCGTGTTGCAACTAGGATGTCAGTTTTTTCATTTACCTATCGAGCTGGATGTATTTTATCTCCTTTAGGCGTTGGATTTATCATGCAATATTATGGAAATAATGGATTTATTTTCTTCATTTTAGGAGGCATTTTCCTGTCTATCTGTTTGCTTTTAAAAGAGGTATTTCCCAAAGAAAATGATCTTAAAAAATATTAAGACGGAGCATAATGACCATCTTATATAACTTTCAATCTCACAATTATAATGACCGAGCATTTGGATGTTTGATTCAATATATTGTGATTCATTATACAGCGATGGAAAGTTCAGAACACGCTTTAAAATGGCTTTGTTCTCATGAGTCAAGTGTAAGTTCTCATTATTTAATTGATGAAAATGGTCGTATTTTTTCTCTTGTCTCAGAAAAGAAGCGCGCTTGGCATGCAGGGACGCCCACCTATTGGAAAGGTCAAGATGATATAAATAGTCGATCCATCGGAATTGAGCTTTCAAATTTAGGAACACATCCTTTTTCTTTAAAGCAAATAAAGGCACTTCTTTATTTGATAAAAGATATCCAAAATCGACATAAAATGAACCCACAGGATATTTTAGGACATGCTGATGTTGCTGTTTCTCGAAAAATAGACCCAGGACCTTTTTTCCCATGGAAGCACCTTGCTTCTCAAGGTTTTGGTCTTTGGGTCTCTCGGAAAAATCTTAAAAAAAAGATAAAGTCTCCTTTGGAGGTGCAAAAAAAGCTTCAAGAATTCGGATATCAATGTTCTTTGTCAGAGGTGTGGGATAGAGAAACGCATGATGTTATACGGGCCTTTCTCCTGCGTTTTTATCCGGAATTATGGATAAAAAAAGGACAATTTTTGAAAACAGATGTGGATGGATTTACTCAAATAAGTGGTGTGATAGACGACCTTTTAACGCGTCTTATAGGACAATCAAAGCTTTTGAAATAAAATGCAAAAAAGGAGAACGATCAAAAATGCGTCATCTGCTCTATACTTTTGTAACTTATGTATTGATAGGTATGTTTGCTTTCCATCCTATAAGTGCAACACCTATTTTCAAGCAGATTCTTGAAAATTTTCCTCCTGAGGAGAGGCAATCTTTTTCTGCAGAAAAACGTCTTGTACGTGTTTCTTTCCTTAATCATCCTCAAGAAGATTTTTATCTCTCTCAACCTCAAGCACGTCGTTTCTTGAATATTGACATTCATGGGAACCCTTTAAAAGAAAAAGAGAAAGAAGAAAAGTTTTCTTCTATTTTTTTTGAAATAAGTAATCGTGTTCAGTGGATTTTAAAAATACAAGAGCAAGCTGTTGTCGGATTCTTAAGAGAAGCATGGCAAGACATTACGCCAGAAGAAGTTGTTCGATTTTCTGATCTTGTTACTTTTTCTTCCGACGTAGCGATCCCTGAGAACTTAAAAACTTCAGATTTTTCGGATGCTTGGATTTCTCAAAACAGATCTTTTATAACATGGAGTGATTATGGATTAATCTTTAAAAGAAAAGAGACGCAGACATCTTTTTCGCCCTTGGTGAGAATGATGTTACCTGTTTTACCTGGAAACGGATGTCCGGATCTATCGTGCTTAACGCGTCTTTTTATAAGCTCTCTTTTACTGAACTCTTCTTCTAGCAATTTTTTAGATTTTGAGGAGACTTTCCAGAGAAAAGAAGACGGAAGAATATCTTATGAAAGTAGGAGCCTTCTTGATGATTTTCTAAATCAGGGCTATGATTACCGAGCCGTTGAGATCCCTGAAAATGTATGTTCCCAATTTCAGATGCTTTCTTCTGAGCGTTTGGTTTTGAGCTTATTTATAAATCCTTGGACCTTAAAAGAAGGACGCTTTCGATTTTCAACGCTCCTGAATTTAGAAGGACGTATAAGGGTTTTTCAGAAAATTTTAAAAGAAAATTCTGTTTTGACCTTAGAGGGTTTTTTTCGAAAAGCTATGCCAGAGGTTGCAATAATTTATCATGAAACTTATGCTCAACCGGAGCTCAGGCAGGCCAGACTTTAGAATCTTCATGTCGAACAAGAAGAGACAAGTTTATATGAAAAGGCTTCTGATGTGTATCAAAAACTTCTTCGAAAGATGTTAGATCTTCCAAATATGGAAGAAGGGATTGGTCTTTTCAATGCACATTGTCATGATTTTGTAGAAAAATTTGGTTTAAAAAGTCCAAGCGCGTTTCAAAAAAAAGCGTCTCCTGAAGAGCATCTTTCAAAAGATATGTTTCCTCTTATTTACAGGCTCTTAAGTCATCCTCAAAGCCAACCAGATTCCTTTTTATGGGCTTTTTATTTTGGGTTTGATGTGAATTATAAGCCGCATGAAGCACAAAGCCTTTTGGAAAATGTGGGATGTCGAGATGAAAAAGGTTTGTTAGCGCTTGTTTTAAAAGAAAGGGTTAATCATCCTGATTATCTAATACTATTTCCATAAATTAAAATAACAAGTATGATGTTCTGCAAATGGAA
>JAFEBT010000085.1 GCA_018242545.1 Pseudomonadota bacterium | reverse complement strand
AAAGTCAATCTTTTCAATATCTTCCTTTTTCTTCCTTATATCCAACTGACGTTATATTAAACTAATACTAATGTAACTCTTTGTTTGCCCCTATTGTGTATTAGAAAATCTTGTATTAATGTATCCATGACTTAATATGATCTTAAGCCATTTATGGTTGAAGAGGGGAGAATATAGGAGCATATAAATAAATGAATCATACAACGAAAATAGGCATTATTGTACGAGATGATTTAGAGACATGGCAAAAGCTAAATATTACAGCTTTTCTTTCTCCTGGGATAGCCGCTGCAGCTCCAGAGACAATCGGTGAAGCTTGATGGATCGGGTAACACTTATCTTTCCATCTTGAGCCAGCCTGTGTTTGTTTATGGTGCAAATTCCGAGCATTTGCAACGCACACGAACGAGAGCACTCAGTCGTCAGGTGCCCTTAGCTATTTATACCAAAGAGATGTTCGTAACCAATAATGACAAAGACAATCGAGCAGTTGTAAAGGAAGTCCAAGCCGAAGATTTGGACATTGTTGGATTGGCACTGCGCACAGATTGTAAAACTTTTGACAAAATTGTTAATGGGTTAAAACTTCACCCGTAAAGAAGGTCCATTTTCATTATAATATAGCCTTTTATTGAATTGAGGCAGCTTAATTATAGAGAGTTATTATGAGGACCTGCTATGTAAGTCACATTTGATATTAGAGAAGCATCGCAAAAACCCTGGAATAAAAATGAGCTGAATCGATTGACGCAACAGATTTATTCTTTACGTTTCAAAATATCATAATTTCTTTAAGATGCTGGTGCCGAAGAGGTGAATCGAACACCCGACCTACTGATTACGAATCAGTTGCTCTACCAGCTGAGCTACTTCGGCATATAAGGCTTCCTAAATCTTATTTATAAATTTTAATTTTCTTTAAAGAACGAACATAACCTACGTGGTTTTGCATTAAATCTCAATGGAAAAAACACCTTATTAAGTTAAAATTAAGATCCTTCTTTTTAAAATTTATTTCTATTTTGGAAAGAGACAAAATTTGAATTTAATTTGCTTTTTGTTAAAATTAATTTATTTTTCAATAAAAATCAGTATATTATATAAAGTTTGGACTTAAATGTATGCATAAAACCTTTTGGGATGATCCTTATCAGAAGACTTTAAAAACTCACGTACTCTCAGTTTTAGGAAATAAAGTTCTTTTAAAAGAAACTATTGCCTTTTCTTTTTCAGGAGGGCAAGAAAGCGACAATGCTACCCTTAATGGCTTGCCAATTACGGGCTCAGAAATAGATGGTTTCTTGATTTATTATACATTTCAAGAGGGTCATAACTTTTCTCCTGGAGATGAAGTCCTCTTAGAGCTTAACTGGCCGAGGCGCTATAGACTCATGCGACTTCATTTTGCAGCTGAACTTGTTCTTGAACTTGTTACGCGAAAACTTAACCTTGAAAAAATTGGTGCGCACATTGCAGAAGATAAAGCGCGCATTGATTTTATCTTCGATCAAAATATCTTTCTATTTTTTGAAGAAATATTATCAGAATATAACGCTATTATTGAAAAAGATATGCCCATTAAAACAGGATTTTCAGACATTAAAAATCAACGACGTTTTTGGGAAATTGAGGGTTTTTCAAAAGTCCCTTGCGGGGGGACTCATGTTAAATCAACTGGAGAAGTTGGATTTATCACTTTAAGAAGAAAAAATATTGGACAATCGAAGGAGCGCATAGAAATTAAGCTAATTGATGAAAATACGCATACAAAACATAAAGATTCTCCAAAACAAGCATAAAAAATCAATAAGATTTTTTCAGAAGAAAGATATAGAATATTTTTTTGTTGAAAACTCTATCCTTATTGAGAATCTATGATATTGCGTTTTTTTTTAAAAATAGTATAAATAAAAAAATAATTGTCTTTGTAAACATAAAATTTATTTTCTTTATCTTTCTCATAAACTTTAAAAAGGAGTTTTTATATGAAATCTATAAATTATAAAATGGCATTAGGATACCTTGGCGTCATTGGGAGTCTCTCGCTTCTTGCTGCCTGTGAGTCTCCTAAATCTAATACAAGAAAAGCAACAGTGAGTTCTGAGACAACCGAAAGCACCACAGAAGAAAGTACTGGAAAAAAAATCATAAATGACCGCCATCTTCGATCCCCCCTTGATGATTTTGAAAGATAAGAATACCTGATAGGGTCAGAATAACTATACTTTCAACGATAAATTTGTTATCCTTAAATAAGGATAGTTATTTTTTATTGGCTTCTGTTGATTTAATTTTTCTGCATATTTTTGAAAGGAGACCTCGTTATGAATATAACTTATAAAATAATTGAAAGTTGTCTCTGTTTTGTAGGAGGTCTTTCTCTTCTAAGCGGGTGTGGACCAGCTCTTGTTGGAGGAGGGGCAGGGGTTGTTGATATGGCAACACAAGACCGGGGGGTAGAAGGTGTCTTAAGTGATACAGAAATTCGTTCTAAAATTGATGCCGCATGGCTTCAAAAGGATCCGAAACTATTCACACATATTGGATTAGCTGTACAAGATGGTTATGTTCTTTTAACAGGAAGCGTATTAGATTCTAAAACACGTGCAGAAGCAGTCATTCTCGCTTGGCAAGTAAAAGGAGTTAAAGCCGTTTATGACGAAATTAAAGTAGGCGAACCTCATTCATTTGAAAATGCTGCAAATGATACTTGGATTTCAACAAAAGTACGCGCAAGCCTCATAGGTGCTAATGGTATACATTCAAACAATTATAGTGTGACAACGTTTAACGGTGATGTTTACTTACTTGGCATTGCTCAAAATCAGCAAGAACTTCGGCGTGCTATTCAAATCGCAAAAAGCATTAAAGGCGTTCGGAATGTTGTTACCCATATGCAGGTTAAATAACAAAAAATCCGATATGGCATAAATTTTAGAAGCCAACACATTCATCTTCATAGAACCTTTGTGAAGAAGAGCGTGTTAGCTTCTATTATATTAATCCTTTACGAGAATTTTTTTATGTGTAAGTTTAAAAAAACTTAAACAGGAAGGTTTTTTAATTAAGTGGCTCTATAAATTAAATTTTTTTACGAGTTAATGATAAAGGATTGTTATGGATATAAAGAATTTTTCTATACTGCTTTTTTTTGCTATGTTTATAACAACCTTTCAAATTAATGCGCTCGACGATAGTGAGCAAAAAGATAAAAATAGGCGTTCTTTTTCATCTCACAACGATGAACAAGCTAACCAACACTCTGATATAGAAATGACTACGACTTCTAAAATCTATACCGCTTTTATTTTCGACTGTGATGGTATTCTTGTTGATACTGAATATTTAAAATATCTCGCATGGAAAAAAGCCTTTGAAACTTTCCAGATTTCTTTTGAAGAGGAAGATTATCTACCTCTTGTTGGATATTCTTCCCAAGAAATAGCGCAAAAATTTCAGGAAAAAGCAATGAAAGAATTTGTTATAGAAGATGTTATTAAAATTAAAGAGGCAGAATATAGGTGCTTACAAGACAAAAAAGTTCCTCTTTTTAAAGATGCACTCGTGTTTTTGAGGAAAATAATTGCCTTGAAACGAGAAAAAAACATTAAAGTGGCAATCGCTTCTTCTGCTCCCCACGAAGAAATCCATAGAAATTTAAAAGCTATGGGACTTTTTCCTGAAACATTCGATCTTATCATCTCAGGGCATGATGATTTATCTCATATAAAAGATCCCACTGGCGTTAATAAGCCTAAGCCTTATATTTACACTTTATGCTCTGAAAAATTGAATGTTACGCCTGAAGAATGCGTTGTCTTTGAGGACACCCATGCAGGCGTTATGGCAGCTCTCACAGCAGGCTTAGATGTTATTGCTGTTCCAAATCGTTTTACAGCATCCCATGATTTTAGAAAAGCTCTGAAAGCAACACCATTTAATCAAATCGAATTGCTCGAAACGCCATCCGGCATAAGCTTAAGGTTATAACAAAACAGGGAAGGGAATAGGCTTTTTGTTAAGTCTTGAAGATTATAAGTTATGTGCTTTATATCTCAATACCAAAAATGCTCTCTTTTTAAATGAGGAAAAAACATATGCAGATTGCAATTTCAGGAACTCATTATATGGGGAAAACGACTCTTATTGCAGATTTTATTAAGAATTATCCCCACTATAAACATGAGATTGAACCTTATTATCAATTAGAAGACAAGGCTTCTCAAGAGTTAGCCTTAGAACCCAGTTTTGATAATTTACTTGAACAATTAGAGTATAGCCTTGAGCAACTCCATAAGTATGCTAAGTATGCTCATGAAAAAAATATCATTTTTGATAGATGCCCCGTGGATTTTTTAGCCTATGCGATGTATGCCTTAGACGAAGATTATATTGATATTAATGAGAGTGAAATTTCCGAAAAATTCACAGAAATCAAAGAAGCCTTAACTCATTTGGATCTCATAGTCTTCCTGCCCATGTTAAAAGAGTATCCTATAGAATATAGTGAAGATAATCCAAATTATCGAAAAGCCATCGATCAAAATTTCAAGAAATTATATTGGGATGAAAAATACGACATATTTCCTGATGATGGAGCTCCAAAAATTATTGAAGTTTCTGGAAATCGTCAGACGCGCCTGAAACTTATAGAAAGCCATTTAATTAGAAGATGAACTTGCAAAACTTATGGCAGGATCATCATTCCATAAGTTTATTAAATTTTAATTAAAAGTTTTTTACCTAATTTTTCTCTTTTTTAATACCTGTGATTATTTTGATAATCACAGGTATTAATACAAAGCAAGATCAAATATCTATCTTTTTCTTTTCTGCTTCTCCGCAAATTGGCCTTTTATACATCTTTCTTGTCCTGTGCCAAGGGCTCTTGAGAAGATACCTGAGCCAGTACATTAAAGTAGTCTTCTTCTAAAGCTAAAGCTGCTTTTTCTTGTAATAAATCAGCTGTTTGTAGAGCAGAAAGTTTTTCTGCAATTGCTGTTACAAAAAGCTGATTAACAGAAGTTCTTTCTTTCTTGGCTATAGATCGAGCCGTTTTCATAAGAAAATCTGGAACTCTCAAGGCATAGTTACTCATGATTTCTTCCTTTTAGTATAGTTAAATAATGTTGCGGAGTAATAACCGCTAATTTTTCAAACCTTTCAGTACCTTTAAAATCTTTTATGTTATGAGTTATAATGAATTCGGCTTTACCGCATACGGCTAGCTCTAGAAGCATATCATCTTCCGGATCTTTCAAGAAAGGCCTCCAAAGGTAATAAGGGATTACATGCTTAAACTTTGCACAAATCATATTCAAGATGTCATCTATATCAGAGCTTTTTAATCCAAAAACATCTAAATTTTCTTTCCTTTTTAGGACTTCTTCATATTCAAGAAAGAGAGGAATAGAAATAATCTCCTTAACCGCTCCATATCCTATTTCTTCTAAAATAACGTAAGAAGCTCCTTTATTGGATCTTAGGCCACTTACAAGAATGTTTGTATCTATTACAACTTTCATATTCTATATGATATGAAAATTGTAAAAAAATAGCAACTTCTTTTATTTAAAACTTTTTTCCCTTGCAAGCCTTTTTTAAAAGTATTGAGTTTAATTTTGTTTTTTATTGCAATCTAATAAATTTCCAGTTAAAAGATCTTAATTTTTTTAACTCTTTAACTTTAAAATAAGGTTGATAAATGCATAAACCTTTTCTTAAGCCTTTTTTTATCGCTGTTCTTGTTGTTATTTCTTTTTTAAGTTATTCATTTTTAAGTTATTCATTAAGCTTTGCTATGCTATCAGAAGAATTTACAAACACAAGGCTAAAAAGAAAAACCTCCTTTTGTTCAGCAAGGCGTAACAGTCATGATATAGCAACAATGGGTTTAAATTATGAAAAAGAAGTTACTGACTTATTAGACCTACTGCGTAAGTAAAAAGAAAAAGGAAGATTGAGGGGATGCAACTT
>JAFEBT010000084.1 GCA_018242545.1 Pseudomonadota bacterium | reverse complement strand
CTCTTTTCTTTTTAAAAGTCTATTTGTTATTTTAATTTATGGAAATAGTATTAGAGCAGAACGCGGCTCATGCCCTAAGAAAGAAGGGAGCGTAAAATGGCAAGGAAGTTTAAAGTCTGAAGAGGGAATGAATTGGAAATAATGGGGAGCGTAAAATGAAGGATCCGAAAAGATTGCTGGAGGCGTAAGAAAAGGTTTTTTTAAAGAAATAGCGTCAGTTGAAAGGTCTTCAACGTCACATACGTAATGAGAGGGAGGCTCTGTGGTTTCATGATAAGATACAATACATTTTTTATGAAAAAGGAAAGAAAGGTTTGTTATAAGAGGAGAAAGTTTTTTATGAAAAGACACAAAGCAACCTTGAAAAATAACCCACTGTTGACAGGTATTTTCTTGAATAAAAAGTGCTGAATACAAGCCATCAGGAGCGATTTTAAAATCTAATATGTTTGAACTTAAGCCCATGTTAGAAAAGTGAAAAGAAAGGCACATGGGTGTATTTGCTAGAAATTGACATCGATGAAGCTCAAAAAAATCAGAGCCTTTATCAGACAGATAATAGAGATCATTTCCAAAAATAACTGGACCTATAATAACAGATAGATCATCTCCATCAGAGGCTCCATCGATAAGAATTTCTTGCACACCATTAAAATAAGAGACTTGATAAGAACTTGTATAATTTTCATTTGCGCTTAAAATTTGATGCCCTTCGAGCTCTCCCACGGGTGTTGAATGATAGGTGTCACCAAGACATTGAACGTGTTCCGTTTTAAGGTCCATTTCAAAAAGAACATAATTTGGAAGAGAGAAATCTAAAGCCTCCCCCTCTTTTAATTTGGTAAAGAACAATTTTTTACCATCTTTTGAAAATCCTCTTTCCCAAAAAACATTTTCCAAGCCCAAGAGGAGTCGATGTTTTGTTCCTATAGTCTACTTTATAAAGATTCATAAGGTTATTTTGAGGATCACTCATCATACAATAAAGAAGGGGCTCGGTTGGATGAAGCGCGTGACTATGATGATTCGAAACGTGGAGTGTATAGGAGGGTGTTTGTAGATTTTCTAAAGCATAAAAATTAAATCTTCTTCTGCTTTAGAGACAGTCATAAGGGTATCTAAATTTGTATGCCCCATACCAAGATAAGAGCTGTTTTGAAGTGTAAAAATATCTAAAGGCGCGTCAGGGTCTTTCTTTGTAGCACTAAGACGGATCATTTCGGAAACATCAAGCACTGGAAAAGAAGAGGAAGCTTGTGCAGAGGGTTTTGCTTCGTCTTCTAATGCATGAAGGGAAGAAAGACTTAAAAAAAGGCCAAAAAATACATGTTTTAAAAAAGAAGACATTTAAAAAAACCGAGTTTAACCCTATAAATATTTATAAAAATAAAATAGAAGTTTAAAAAAGAAAGTTCAATAGAAATCAAACAATTTAAAAGATTGATAGAAAATCTTTCTCGCCCATTTGCTTTGAATTTCTCATTTAAGAGATGTATTTTTCAATACATAAGAAAAATTTTTGTTCAAAATGTTACATTTTGAACATGTCTTTGAATAAATACATAGGCTTTAAGATATTCATTTCTCAAATTTTAAAAAAAGATATAAATTCAAAAAATAGGCCCCTTAAGTGCTTAAAGATAGGATTTTAAATGCAGCGTTTTCTTTGTATATGTTTTTCGCTCTATTTTATGAGTGGGCTTGTTTCTCTTGAGGCAAGTACACTTGAGATCTATCGTCTTTTAAATCTTTTTGGCGATGTCTTTTCAAGAATCCGCACAGAATATGTCGAGCCTGTTGAAGATCAAAAACTTATTGAGACGGCTTTAAATGGGATGCTAACAGCGCTTGATCCCCATTCGAGTTATATGAACGAGAAGGAATTTCAAGATCTCAAAGATATGACGAAGGGAGAATTTGGCGGCATTGGAGTTGAGATTGTTGGAGAACACGGAGTTATTAAAGTTATTACGCCCATTGATGACACACCTGCTTTTCAAGCAGGTATTGAACCTGGGGATTATATTGTCGAAATAGATGAAAAACCTATTTTGGGCATGACATCTATGGAGGCCGTTGAAAAAATGCGCGGGAAACCAGGAACTTCTCTTAAGCTTAAGATTGTTCGAGAAGGGAAAGAACCTTTTGTTGTTGAGTTGAAACGTGAACAAATTAGTGTAAAACCCGTTCGATGGAAGATTGAAAAAGATATTGCAATTATTCGCATTACCACCTTTATTGATGAAAAAACAGGAGAAAAACTCCTTACAGCTCTTAAAGAAATTCAAGAGAAATTAGGGCATCCCCCCAAGGGAATTATTTTAGACCTTCGAAATAATGCAGGTGGACTTTTGGAACAAGCGATTGCTGTTTCTGATATCTTTTTAGATGCCAAAGAAGTTGTCTCCATAAAAGGAAGAGATGAAAAAGACTTTCAAAAGGCGTATTCAAATCCTGGAGAAGAAATGAAGGGAATTCCTATCATTGTACTTATTAATAATTGGACAGCTTCTTGCCCTGAAATTGTGGCTGGTGCTCTTCAAGATAACAAACGTGCAACGATACTTGGGACGCGCTCTTATGGGAAAGGATCTGTCCAAACGATTATGTCTCTTTCGGGATATGGGGGACTTCGCTTAACGACCCACCTTTATTACACTCCAAGCGGTCGGTCAATTCAAGCAAAGGGAATTGACCCCGATATTGAAGTGATACAATCGAAAGTCCAGATTATTGAGGAGCCTAAAGACACCTTTAGGGAAGAAAATATCCCAGGAGCTTTAAAAGTAGAACTGAATCGTCTTCAAAGAGAGAAAATTGATAAAGAAATATCCAAAAAAGAAGAGGGAAATAAAAAAGAGGGGCCTTCTCAAGACTTTTCCGAGGATTATCAATTACGTCGTGCTCTTGATCTTATGGAAGGATTAAGTATTGTGAAGGCCATTGAAAAAAGTATATAGCCTCAGTCAGGATAAAATGGATAAGAAACCATCTTTTCAAAAAAAATCAAAAAAATTTTCTTTTTTTTTAGGAATTATTTTGGGAAGTATTTTTGCAATTGGAGGTATTTTTTTTCTTTTTTCCACGAGCCTAAATCAATATTCACACGTCTCTTCACGTCTTCCAGTTTTAATTCCTCTTGGTAAAAAAGATATTCAAAGAGAAGAAGCAAGCCCAAAAACCATGCTGGATTCTTCTATTAACATAACTCCTTTTCAACAAAATCAAGTAAAAGTAAAGCTGGCGCTTGTTTTTGTAAGCGTAGGAGGAGAGGAAAAAACCTTATTAAAAGCCCTTAAAATTTTTCCAAAACAAGTTTCTTTTTCTTTTTCTCCTTTTATTCCGAATGTTTCTGAATGGATTATGACTGTTCATCAACAAGGACATGATGTCCTTTTAGACGTTCCTTTAGAGTCTTTAGAATATCCTCAATTAAATGAAGGATCCTACACACTCTTGAAAGGCGCTTTAGAAGAAGAAAATCTTTCCAAGCTTGCCTTTATTCTTGAGAAGGGAAAAAACGAAATTGCGGGCATATATGGATTTATGGGCTCCCGTATTTGCCGTTCTAAAAAAGATATGTATCCCATTTTAAAAATGCTTAAGAAAAAAGGATATCTTTTTTTGGAATCTAAGACGCCGCATTCTTGTGTAAAATCTTTGGCACATCTCTTAAACCTTCCTTATTATGAAAGCACTCAAGTATTGCCTTATGATGTTTCTGATGAAGAGTTTAAAAAAGGTCTCCAAGATCTTGAAAAGGAAGCCCTTAAAGACAGCTCAGTGATTGGAATTGGACATCTTGAAGAGGCAAGCTTAGATATCTTAAAAACATGGATGGATGGTCTTTCTGAACGCGGAATTAATCTTGTTTCTATTTCAACACTCTCAAAGGAGGAAAGTATATGAATGTTTTGAATTCCTCTTATCGTTGTAGCGTAGGGATTATTGTTTTAAATGCAAAAAAGGATGTTTTCATTGCGCACCGATGTAAAAGAGGCTCTGGATTAGAAACAATCCAAGCTCCTATTTCAGAGGAAGATCAAAAAAAGATATATGAAAATGAGGCTCTTAAGAAATTAGAGCATGTAAATCTTCCTTGTTTAAGGGATTATTTATGGCAAATGCCACAAGGAGGAATGGATCCTGGAGAATCAATTGAGGCCACGGCGATAAGAGAACTTGCTGAGGAAACAGGAATTACATCTATTAAGATTCTTAAGATAGGAGAAAAAGATTATTTTTATGATCTTCCTCCCCTGCTTTCCCAAAAAGTTTGGGATGGAAAATATATTGGACAGCGCCAGAGATGGGTTTTGATGCAATTTTTAGGAAGAGAATCAGAAATTAACTTAAAAACGCATGAGATTTGGGAATTTGATGCTTGGCGCTGGATTCATCCTATGCTTTTACCAGACCTCGTTACTCCTTTTAAGCGAAAACTTTATGAAGATCTTCTCATTGATTTTAAGCTTATATGATTTATAAATCTTTTCCTCAGGAAGCTAACATTTTTATCACTTGAGTGTCAATCCATTTTTTAAAGGGTGCAGAGACCATATCAACAGATCTTAAATTACTTAATGTTAATCCATCTGGTGTCGCAAGCTTTAAGAAGTTTGGATCACGTTCGACAAGAGCATCTAGAAGAGAAAGATTTTCATCTAGAAAGAGATAGGAAACATAAAGAGAACGTGACTGAAGATCCATTTCTTTTAGGCGGTCTTTATGACGCAGGCAAAATTCTTGTTTCCAAGGTCCAGAAGGAAGACATTGAAGCGCAATCGGAAAAATGTCGCGTGCATTGTCATTGTAAAGTAAAGTGGCGTCTGGAAGATTGGAAAAAAGAAGAGCCACTTCTTCGGGGGAAAGACAGGAGAACACGTTTTTCAGTTGAGGTTCTGAAAGAGTTTTAAGGATATTTTCACCAAAGGCACCAATATTAGCGAATAAAGTTTTGGCAGTTAAGGGGTTTTGCAAGAAGAGATTATGATATGTCAGTTGTGTATGGCGGTCCGTGGGATGAGAAAGAGTATGTATTGAAGCAAGTGGTTCTCTGTTGGGGAAAACAATTTCCAAGTAAGTTGGGAGGTATTTTACAAAACTATCTTGCAAAAGAGGAAAGAAGAGTTTTTGACGTGCGCCATCATTAGGAGCCTCTTGGAGTCTGCTTCTAAAATCATCTATTGAGGGAGAAGACTTAAGATTTGCCAGCGTTATTTTTGTCCAATCTTCCTCAGATTTTTTGAGAGATTTATAAATCTCCTCATAATTTATAGAGTAGGCACTTATCTTATCTCTTAGCAGTTTTACAGAAGAGTCTTCCACAAAGTATATTAAAAGTGAAAGGGAAGAGAGGTGGCTGGCAAGATCTTTAAAACGTCTAGATTTGTGTTGCTTTGAAAATTCCTCTTTCCAACGATCAGAAAGTTCGTCTCTAAGAGGTCCATTTTTATCAATTACAACCTTAACTTTTTCTTCTAAGGCTGGATTCTCAAAGCCACCTGTTAGAAGAGAAAGAGGAGCGTTAGAAAGAAGCTTTTGAACCTCAGTTTCATTTTGAGCTTGGTCTGCTTGTGTAAGAGCAGCTTTCCATTGTTCCTCAGCGTGAAAGCGTGAAGAAGAAGCTAAAGCTTCTGCTTTAATAACGTCATGTGTTTCGAGCCTTGGGCGCATGAGTTGAAAAAAGGCGCTGCTGGGACATCTCAAAAGATGGGTTTTCCATTCTTCAAAACTTTCAAGAGACTCGAGATCTTTCAGCCATTTAAGATTCCTTTCAAATAAAAGAGGATCTACTTCTCCGAAAAGATAATTTGTAAGGGAAAAAGGGTATACACCAAATAATTCGATAAAGGGAAGATAGGATGCCTGTTTATATTCCTCTTCAGAATAAAAAGAGGACCAACCATAACTATTAGATTGCGTTGGTGCTATCCTTCTTTCAACAAGTAATTTCTGAATGTATTGAAGAACGGTCAATCCTTCTTTATTTTTTAATGCCTTAAAAGCATTTTTTTGTTCGGATGTTTTTAAACCTTTAAATAAATCATTTAATTTATGATGAAAAACTCCTTGTGTTACAAAACTAAAGAGAACGGGCTCATTAAGCTCTGAGCTTTTAGCAAAAAAATCTGCCTCTTGAGAGACAAGAAAGCAACCAAGCTCCAAAGCTAATTAAAGGCATTAAAGGGGCAAATATTCTTGGAGATAAGATTTTCGATTGTACACATAT
>JAFEBT010000083.1 GCA_018242545.1 Pseudomonadota bacterium | reverse complement strand
TAAGCTTAACAATTTTAATAATTATTCCTCATTTCTTATATCGAACTGACGTTAAGGTAGCTATTCTCCTAAAAAAACTTATTATATAGCATCTATTTCTAAAAATTATACGATTTAAAAAGAAATAGTTTTTTAAAGCAAAAAATTGTGATATTGTAATAGAAATAATTTAAAAATAAGTAAAAAAAACCGGGAGATAAAAATGCAAATCGAAAAAAAACTCATTAAAACCTCTTTCTCACTTGTTATAGGAATTTCTCTTTTTATGGCAACTTACGCAGAAGTTTTTGCTAAAAATAATTGTGAAAGCTTGAGAGAGGCAGCAAAACAACTTCAAGTAAGGTATAGAAATGATAAAGACTATCTTAATGGAGAAGGAGATTCTCTCTGGGGTCATTACCTTGTGAATGTCATAAAAGCAAATCTTCTGAAAATTGAGGCACAATTTAACAAGATTGCCGCTGAATATAGACAGAGTAACTGTCATCCTTCCCTTGGAAGCATAAGTTCTCCTAATAGTTAAATGCCTTGAAAAGGTTGGATTTGGCCTAAATAGATTTTTCCTTGAAAAAGTGTTTCTAAGTCCAAGGTCTATCTTCAAAAAGCTCTTAAAGTTTTCACGGTATTAGATATAAGAGAGGAAATAAGAATGAAAACAAAAATAAAAATAAAACAAGTCTTTATTGCTTTTATTTTTTTTATGGGGTCTGTCCTTTTCCTAGGAGGATCTGATACAGCTTTTGGTAAATCATGTAAGGACTTAAATACAGATTTACAAAAATTGAGGACACAGTATAAACAAGAGATAGCTTTCTTAAATACACATAAGAATGATCCAAAATCTCAAGATGTTGTCAAAGCGGTTGAACACAATTTAAAAGTGACAACATCAAAGTTTGGAACATTTTACAAACACTACAGAAAACAAGCTTGTACACCTAAGCTTGCTCCACTTCATGAGAGCCCAGCAGGTTAAAAATTAAAAAAAAGAAAGGTAAGGACTTTTTCTTTTGAAAAGAAAAGGAAAATCTCCCTATTGGATTCTGATTAAATTTTATTCTAAAAGAGAGAAGTCTATCTTCTCTCTTTTTTTATTTCGCCCAAGTGATGCTCTTTACTTGCGCTTTTTGATAAATTTGTCTATATCTTTAAAAGGAAAAAATTCTTTTTTCTAAATATTTTACCCTGGCATTATTTTTATCTTTGACTCTAAAAGAAGGCTTTATAATGGAAGAACTGGACACAGTAAAGAATAACGAAACTCCTGAAAATCTTGACTCTTCAGAGGAATATGGTGCCCATTCTATTAAAGTTCTTAAAGGTCTTGATGCTGTTCGTAAGCGTCCTGGAATGTATATTGGAGACACGGATGATGGTTCTGGGTTACACCATATGGTGTATGAGGTTGTCGACAATGCGATCGATGAAGCTTTAGCTGGACATTGTGATACGGTAACGGTGACATTAAATCCTGATGGATCAGTAACAGTTACGGATAATGGACGTGGTATCCCTGTTGAAATCCATGAAGAAGAAGGTATTTCTGCAGCTGAAGTGATTATGACTCAGCTCCATGCGGGTGGTAAATTTGATCAAAATTCTTATAAAGTGTCCGGTGGATTGCACGGAGTGGGGGTTTCTGTTGTAAATGCCCTTTCTGAGATTTTAGATCTTAAGGTTTATAAAAACGGTAAGATCTACTTTATGAGATTCAAACACGGTGTTCCAGAAGCTCCTCTCGAAGTAATTGGGGAAGAAATCAATAAAAAAGGAACGGAAATTACTTTTTTGCCTTCTAAGGAGACCTTTACAAAAACGGAATTTGATTTTGCAACCCTTGAGCATCGCCTTCGGGAGCTTGCTTTTTTGAATTCGGGTGTGTCTTTAACGCTTACCGATAAGCGTGGCGTCGAAGAAAAAGTTGTTGAACTTCATTATGAAGGGGGCGTTATTGCCTTCGTCCAGTATTTAAATCGCTTGAAAACGCCCCTTCAAGATGCGCCTATTTTTATTTCGGATGAAAAAGATGGTATTATTATTGAGGCTGCTCTTGAGTGGACTGATAGCTATCACGAAACAATGCTGTGTTTTACAAATAATATTCCTCAACGAGATGGTGGAACGCACTTAGCAGGATTTAGAGGAGCGTTGACACGTACCCTTGGAAATTATGTAGCTAACATGGGAGGTGCGAAGAAAGATAAAATAACTTTTAGTGGTGAAGATGCTCGAGAAGGCTTGACGTGCGTTCTTTCTGTAAAAGTACCAGATCCTAAATTTTCCTCCCAAACAAAAGATAAACTGGTGTCTTCTGAAGTTCGTCCCGTTGTTGAGTCAAGTGTCACAGATAAACTCGATCAATGGTTTGAGGAGCATCCTCAGGAAGCGCGAAAAGTTGTTGCAAAGGTGATGGAGGCCGCTCTCGCACGAGAAGCCGCCCGCAAGGCGCGTGAATTGACACGCCGCAAAGGAGCGCTTGATACAGCTTCTCTCCCAGGAAAACTTGCGGATTGTCAGGAAAAAGATCCTGCTCAAAGTGAATTGTTTTTGGTAGAAGGAGAGGGTGCTGGCGGGTCTGCAAAGCAAGCACGGAATCGCAAGAATCAAGCTATTCTTCCCTTGCGTGGAAAAATTTTGAATGTTGAAAGAGCTCGATTTGATAAAATGCTTGGCTCCCTTGAAATTGGGACTCTTATCACAGCTCTTGGAACGGGTATTGGAAAAGATGACTTTAATGTTGATAAATCAAGATACCATAAAGTTATTATTATGACGGACGCGGATGTCGATGGAAGCCATATTCGAACCTTACTTTTAACTTTTTTCTTCAGGCAAATGCCAGAATTAATTGAAAAAGGATATCTTTATATTGCTCAGCCTCCTCTTTATAAAATAAAGCGCGGGGCGTCAGAAGTTTATCTTAAAAACGATCAAATGCTCGAAACTTATCTTGTGGATCAAGGCTCAGAAAATCTTTGCCTTGTAACAGCAGAAGGGGTTCAGATTGTGGGTCAAGATTTAAGATCCGTTATTGATAAAGCGTTAGTCTTAAGGCGGATGATTGAGCATCTTGGTTCAAAAATTGGATCTCGGTTTATTAGTGAGCAAGCGGCTATTCAAGGGCTTTTTGGTACACAGGCTGAAGATCCTGTCCTCTTTAAAGAAGCTCTTCTTAATCTTTGTAAGAGGCTAAGTCAGCTTGAAGCCCCTGTCGAATGGGCTTTAACTGGAGATGAAAAAGGAGGTTTTTTTGAAATTATCCGAAAGGAACGAGGTGTTGGAGAGTCTTTTTATATTGAAAGATCCTTATTTATAAGTGGAGAAGCTCAACATCTCTCAACGTATTCCTCTGAACTGAAAGAAATGTATAATCAAGCCTTAAAATTAGTTGCTAAGGAAAAAGTAATTATAATCCGTGGGCCTCTTGAGCTTTTAGACCGTGTCATGGAATTTGGGCGAAAGGGAATTAGTATTCAGCGTTATAAAGGTCTTGGAGAAATGAATCCAGAACAACTTTGGGAAACAACGCTTGATCCAAATACGCGGTCTCTTTTAAAAGTTAAAGTCTCTCATGCAGAAGCGGCGGATGAAGTTTTTACAACATTGATGGGAGATCTTGTTGAACCTCGACGTCATTTCATTCAGGAAAATGCTTTAAATGCTGTGAACTTAGACATTTAATAAAAGGGGGAAGTCTTTCTAAATGTCTTCCTCTAAGAAACCTCCCTCTTGGCGTAAAGAGCCAACATTCTTGAAAAAATCTCAAATGCAAAAGAAGAAAGGAGCTTTGTATGCAGATACAAAATCTCCTTCTCGAAAAAAAACAAGACAAAAAGGCTTAAAGAAACGTCACCGTCCTTTTATGGGACGCCTTTTAAAATGGTTCTTTCTTTTCTTAGTGTGGGGAGTGATTCTCGGGGGATTTATTTTGGGCTATTTTGCTTATGATCTTCCCAATCTTGAAAGCCTTAAACCAGGGGTGCGGCGTCCTAGCATTACTTTTAAATCATTCCAAGGAAAGACGTTATGCACCTATGGAGACTCTCAGGAAAAAAATTATACATTGAATGAAATCTCGCCTCTTCTTATAAAAGCTGTCATTGCCATTGAGGATAGACGCTTTTACACGCATAAAGGGATTGATCTTATTGGAATTGCGCGTGCTTTTTGGATAAACATGCGACAAAAATCGGTTGTTCAAGGTGGAAGTACCTTAACTCAACAACTTGCAAAAAATCTTTTTTTAACATCTCAAAGATCTTTAAAGCGAAAAATTCAAGAAGTTATGTTGGCTCTTTGGTTAGAGCATACATTTACAAAAGATCAAATCTTAAGTATTTATTTAAACCGAGTTTATCTTGGATCTGGGATGTATGGCGTTGGAGCAGCTTCTCATAAGTATTTTCACAAATCTCCCTCTCAACTTTCTCTTTATGAATCTGCTCTTCTGGCTGGTCTTTTAAAAGCGCCCTCTTACTATGGTTCTTTCCAGAATAAAGAGCGCGCTCATCAACGCGCTGGCGTTGTTCTTGAAGCCATGATTCAAGCAGGTATGATTACACCTTGGGAGAAAACAGAAGCCCTTGTTCAAATGTTTGTTCCTGATGTTTTAGATGTTAAAATTGAAGGGATTCGTTACTTTTGTGATTGGATCATGAGAGAGCTTCCAAAATATATAGGGGATTTAAATGTCCAGGATCTTATTATTACAACGACACTTGATCCAAGGCTTCAAATAGAAGCCGATAAAAGTATTGAGAGTGCTCTAAAAACCTCAACATCCTATAAAGATCTTCAGGTTGCTTTGATTTCTTTGAGTTTGGATGGCGCTGTGCGTGCTATGATTGGGGGGAAATCTTATGAAAAAAGCCAATTTAATCGAGCTTATCAGGCACTTCGTCAACCCGGATCTCTTTTTAAAATATTTATTTTTTTAAGTGCGCTCGAATCTGGACGTTCGTCTCAAGATTTAATTTCAGATGCACATATCCGAATTGGAAAATGGGCTCCAAAAAATTATCAATGGCAATCACGGGGTATGATTTCCTTAAAAGAAGCTCTTGCGTATTCTGTGAATACAGCAACGGTGAGACTCGCTCAGCAAATTGGACTCCGGGCGCTTCAAAGAACAGCTCAAAATCTTGGAATTAAAAGCCCGATTTCAAATAATTTGAGTGTTGCGCTTGGAACATCAGAAGTCACGCTTTTAGAGATCTCCAGTGCATTTGCGATTATTGCGAATGGAGGATATAAAGTTGAGCCTTATGGAATTGTTCGGATTGAAACAAAAAACGGAAAAGTTCTTTATGAACGTTCACCTTTAAAAAGAGAAAGTGTTATTTCGTCGGAAATTGCCACTCAAATGCAAATAATGCTTCATGACGTTGTTACCTATGGACGTGGAAAAGAAGCAGCAGTGCCAGGCATTTGGATTGCTGGAAAAACAGGAACAACGCAGCAAAAACAAGATGCTTGGTTTGTTGGGTTTACACATCATCTTGTGACGGGAATTTGGCTTGGAATTGATGAAAATGAGGCAAAGTCTGCTCTTAAAAAGAAAAAAAGACCCATGGGTGGAGGACTTCCTGCTCTCTTATTTAAAAAATTTATGGGAAGCATTTAACGAATGATATAAAAAAGATAACTCCTAAGTCTTAATAAAAAAAGCGTACTCAATAAGTTCAGATAACGTTATGAAGAGAGTTTATATTTACTTTTAAGAAGATTTTTTTCTTAAAAGTATTCAAATCTTAAGGAAAGAGGATGCCCTTGTATTCTCTTTTCCCATGAATTGTTTCTTTTTGCTCAGAATAAAAGAGAACTTTGGGCTTGTTAGAATGAGAAGACAAGGTTCTTCTTAGAGAGGCTTTTACGTAAGCGTCATATTCTATAGGCCACGATAACCAAACTTGTTTTGCATCTGCTCCAACGTTTATTACTGTAAGAGATATTTTTTGTGTTATAAGGTCTTCTGCGAGGTCAATTAAAAGAGGTTGAAGGCTGTGTAATTTTTGACTTATCACAGTTTCATTTAAAATATCTTCCTGCTGTGGAACTCTATTTAATCTGGGTGAGACAATTTCATAAATGATGCTTTCATTTTTTAAAGAACCATCCCTTCCTCCCAAAGTTCCTTGTTTGCTCATTTTAAGGATCCATTTGTGAAAAGGAAAATATCTTTGTCGAAGAGCTTTAGCTTTATTTAGATCTTGGAACCAGAAAGAAATACCATTTTTCCATCTGTGAATTTCCTGCACTTTTCCATCTTCTAAGAAACGCTTTTGCATATGGGAATCAATAAACGAACACCATTCGCTTCTTATACTATTTCCATAAATTAAAATAACAAGTATGATGTTCTGCAAATGGAAG
>JAFEBT010000082.1 GCA_018242545.1 Pseudomonadota bacterium | reverse complement strand
ATCTACTGGAAAGGACTAAAAATGTTATCTTTTAAGAAAATGACGGGTAGTGAGGATATCTCAGAACATTTTTTATAATAGATTTAAATTTAACATTGAGAGAAAAATATGATTTTATATGAAATGCCAAAACGTCGAAGACACAAAGGTCATATTTTTATGAACTTAAAACAATTAGGGTTAATTTTTGCTGGAATTTCTTTTTTTGCAGCATTAATTTTTTTTATTTTCTTGTGATGAATCAAAGCAACATCTTCTTTCTTGAGGTTTACATTTTTATAAATTAAAAAGTCTGATGAGGTTTCTTTTTTATTATTTTAGGAAGACTATTTTTTGTATGCTAGAATAAAGCCGCGCACTGATCTTGCGGATGAAAGACCCCGTCTTGGCAACGGTGAGGTCGCAAATTCGATCCTTGCCGGCGGCATCATAAAAAGCAGTCAGATTCTTTGGATTTTTTGTGTAGGCTAAGATTTTTTAATTTTTAAAAAAATAAAAAAAGATTTATATAAGGTTTTTAAAAAATAGTTTCATAGTTGTGTTTCTATTCAAATTAATTGAACTTCTAGAATAAAAATCTCTCGAACTTTTTCACTCTTCGATTACAAGCCATTTACCATTTTGGTCCGGGTCTGATAACATCTTTGGCTTGTTTTATGTATGACGATGTTTATCAGCAGTTTACAAATATGTTAACCATAATGCCCAGTCTAGCCTCTCCGTCGCATTTATGTTTGCAGCTTTTCTTCTTCTCTTTATTTAGACTTTTTCCTGAAAGGGGGGTGAGTACATAATCACTTAAGCAACTTTTGTGTCGTATCTTTCCCTTACACTCTATAAAATGGATAGGTCCTTGAGTTTAAAGGTCCAAACTCAAGCTAGCTTTTAATCATTCCTAAAAATGTTAAAATTCAGGATGGATGTCAAGGAAGATTATGTGTATAATGTCTCCAGAAGAAGTTGACATCTCATTTTTTTCCTTTTTTAGTTATAAATTGTTAGGAACAAATGTAACCATTTTAGTACCTTTTTCAAATTTTTTTATGTTTTACCAAAAAAATATGACGTACTATGAATTCAAATATAGGTTGAACATTTAAATTTTTTATATAATATCTTTTTAAATGTACTAAATTAGTATTAAGGAGCACTTTTATTGAGTTTTTGTTTACAGCAAAATGCGGTTCTTATACTTGAGACAGGAGATTACTTTCCAGCATATACTAGAACATCTCATGTATATGCCTCGGGAACATTATGTTTTAACACGGCTATGACGGGGTATCAGGAGGCTATCTCAGATCCATCTTATTATGGACAGATCTTAGTTTTTTCCTTTCCACATGTAGGAAATGTTGGGACGAATCCTATAGATATGGAAGCTTCTTTCCCTTTTTTACAAGGAATTGTTGTAAGTGATTTTATTACAGACGCATCTAATTATCGAAATACTTTAAATTTTTTATCTTGGCTTAAAAACAATAATATTCCTTGTATTGAGGGTGTGGATACTCGCACGCTCATTCAAGTTATTCGTGACTACAAAAAATCTCTAAATGCTCTTATATGCTCTTATGAAGGAATCTTAACACCAGAAAAAATTTTAAACATTATAAATGAGAAAGGATTTTCAAATCTAATCGCAGGGAAAAGCTTGCTCTCTAAAGTTTCAACTCCGAAGGCTTTTTCATGGGTTGAAGAAGATTCTGAGTTTCATAAAAACTTTTATCCTATTGAGAAAGATTCTTCTTCTCTTATAAAAATAGTGGTTTTAGATTTTGGGGTAAAGCATAGTATATTACGTTATTTAAGATCTTTGGGGGCAGAAGTCATTGTTGTGCCCGCTTCTTCGACATACGAAGATATTTTATCCTATCATCCATCAGGAATTGTTTTTTCAAATGGTCCAGGCGATCCTCGTTTTGCTCAGAGTTCCGTCTTTAAAATGATGGAAAAAACCCTTCATAATAATATTCCTATTTTAGGGATTTGTTTAGGACATCAATTGTTATCGATGGTATATGGAGCAGAAATTGTAAAGCTTCCCTGTGGACACCATGGCATTAACCATCCTGTGCAAGACTTAAAGTCAGGAGTTATCCTTATCACTTCTCAGAACCATGAATATACTACAAAAGAATCTTCTCTCCCAAAAACACTCAAACCCATATATCGTTCTCTTTTTGATGGTTCCTTAGAAGGATATGAAGTGAGGGGAAAATCCATTTTATCTGTCCAATTTCATCCAGAAGCCGGACCTGGCCCTCAAGATGCGGCTTTTATCCTTTCTAACTTTTTAAAAACTGTTCAGAATTATGCCCAAAAGAACTGATCTAAAAACCATTTGTCTTATAGGTTCAGGTCCTATTGTAATTGGGCAGGCGTGTGAATTTGATTATGCAGGCGTCCAAGCTTGTAAAGCGTTAAAAGAAGAAGGATATCGTCTCGTTCTTATTAACTCAAATCCAGCAACTATTATGACGGATCCTCACCTTGCAGATGCTACATACATAGAACCTCTTACACCGGACTGTATTGAAACAATTCTTCGTCAAGAAAATGTTGATGCAATTCTTCCAACTATGGGAGGGCAAACAGCTCTTAATTTAGCCGTTCAGCTTGCAAATAAGGGAGTTCTTGAAGAGCTTAATATAGAACTTATAGGTGCAGATTTAAAAGCTATTGAAAAGGCTGAAAACAGATATCTTTTTCGTCAAAGCATGCATCATATTGGAATAGATTGTTTGAAAGGACAAGAAGTAGGGTCTTGGCAAGAGGCATTGAGAGCACTCGAACTCATAGGATTTCCACTTATTATTCGCCCTTCTTTTACACTTGGTGGAATAGGAGGAGGGATTGCTCATAACTTAGAAGAATTTGAAATAATTGTTAAAAATGGGCTTAATCTTTCTCCAATTAAACAGGTTCTTATAGAAGAATCAGTCATTGGTTGGAAAGAATTTGAGCTCGAAGTGATGAGAGATTATAAGGATCAATGTGTAATTATTTGTTCTATTGAAAATATTGAACCTATGGGTGTTCATACAGGAGATAGTATTACGGTTGCTCCAGCCCTTACGCTTACTGATAAAGAATACCAACGTATGCGCAGTGTTGCTTTTTCAATTTTGAGGAAAATTGGCATTGCAACGGGAGGTGCCAATGTCCAATTTGCTATTCATCCAAAAACAGGACGCATGGTAGTAATTGAAATGAATCCTCGTGTCTCAAGATCTTCAGCCTTGGCTTCTAAAGCAACAGGCTTTCCTATTGCAAAGATTGCAGCAAAATTGGCTGTGGGATATTCATTGGACGAAATCCCAAATGAAATTACAAAAAAAACATGTGCAGCTTTTGAGCCTTCTATTGATTACGTTGTTACAAAGATACCAAGATTCGATTTTGAAAAATTTGAAAAAGCTTCTCCAAAACTAAGCACTTACATGCAATCAGTAGGCGAGGTAATGGCTATCGGGAGAACATTTTCTGAAAGTCTTCAAAAAGCTATTTGTTCTTTGGAAGAGGGAATTGATGGGCTTTTAACTTCTAAAGTTAGTTATGACTCTATAGAAGATTTAAAAGAAAAGATTGCAGTACCTACACCTAATCGCCTTTTTTATATTGCTGCTGGGTTTAGAGAGGGCTTTTCAGAAAAAAAAATAAGAGACTTATCTTTTTGGGACACATGGTTTTTAAATCAAATTGATTTTCTTGTACAACTTGAAAAAACAATTAAATTAGGAACTTTTTTTCAAGATTCAAGTTTATTTCGTTTTTTTAAATCTTTAGGTTTCTCGGATTCAATTCTTGCAAGATTAACATTAACTACAGAAAAAGAAGTTCGAGATTGTCGTTATAAATTTTCCATCCTTCCTTCATTTAGGAGAGTTGATACTTGTGCAGCTGAATTTTCTGCACACACAAATTATATGTATAGTACTATACTCCCTTTTCCATCCTCACTTACTCTTTCTGAGACTTCTCCATCAGAGGGTAAGAAAGTAATTGTTATAGGAAGCGGCCCTAACCGCATTGGACAGGGGATTGAGTTTGATTATTGCTGTGTTCATGCTGCACAAGCACTTCAAAAAATGAATATTGAAACTATTATGATTAATTGTAACCCAGAAACCGTTTCTACAGATCATACTATTTCAGATCGTCTTTATTTTACTCCTTTAATAGTGGAAAGCATCCTTGATATCATTTTCTATGAAAAGAAAAAAGGAGAATTTTTAGGTATTTTTCTTCAATTTAGCGGTCAAACAGGCCTTAAGCTTTCTGAGCAGCTCGAGCATGAGAATATACCTTTCTTGGGACTTACAAGAGAGGCAATTGATAATACAGAAAATCGCGGAAGCTTTCAGAGACTTCTTCATTCTCTTCATCTTAAACAACCTTTAAATAGAATTGCCGAAATATCAAAAGAAGACCTTTTAAGATGTATTCAAGAAATTGGATATCCAGTTATTTTAAGACCTTCTTATGTTATTGGAGGTAAAGGAATGAAGATTCTAAGATCGTCAGAAGATTTAGATGCATATCTTGAAACAGTCAATTTGAAAGAATTAGCACCTATATTAGTTGAAAAATATCTTACTCAAGGAATTGAAATAGATGTCGATCTTCTTTTTGATGGAACAGAAATTTGGATTGCTGGGATTATGCAACACATAGAAGCTGCAGGTATCCATTCTGGCGATTCGGCCTGTGTTTTTCCTCCTTATTCTCTTTCTTCTGCATTGTTAGAGGACATTAAAAATCAATCTTTTCTTATTGCAAAAACTTTAAAATTTAAAGGCTTATTAAATATTCAATTTATTATTCAAAAAGATAAAATTTATGTAATTGAAGTTAATCCTCGTGCAAGTCGCACGATCCCTTTTCTCTCAAAAGCATTGAACATTCCTCTTGTGCAGATTGCAGTTCAACTTTGTTTAGGTAGAACACTTGACTCTTTTAAACTTCCAACAATCCCTCCTGCTGATTTTTCTGTAAAATACCCTATATTTTCTTTTGACCGATTTTTAGATGTTAATACAAGATTAGGTCCTATTATGAAATCAACTGGAGAAGTAATGGGAAAATCTTCAACTCCCCATGACGCTTTAGCTCATGCTATTTATTCACAAGTTTATTTTAAAAGTTCTACACGAAAGGTTGCATTGTTTTCAGATAAAACTCTTAAAAAGCCTTTGATTTCAAATTTTAAGCAGCTAAAAAATGAAGGGATAGATATTTACGTAGATGTTCAAACTGCTATACTAAATCCGTCTCTTAATGATGTATGCATAACATATAATATTAACCAACTGTTAAGTATAATTAAAAATCAAGAGATAGGTGCGCTCTTCATCCTTAATGAGGATCAAACTCTTTTGGAAAAGGAATTTTACGTAGCTGCTCATGAAGGAAAAGTGCTTATTTATACTGAAGAAACCTATGTACTTGCTTTTGTAAAGTGTTTTAAAAACCTTCTTAAGCAGGATCTTTTTATGCTAAAAAATTTGCAGCGGTTATTATAATTGACGTTTAATACACACATCACAAAGGCAACGAGGATATCATGGGGTTTAGGCCCGTGGAGGTTACCCTTGAAGGGGAGTTATTTTTCTTAGTTCTTTCTCGGTTATCCCTTTTTAGGAGCTAATCATTTATTGGATTAGCATTATTAAGATTAGTAAACATGTAAGGTTCAACTGCTGTGTGCATAATACGTTCTAGTGCAAAAACGCTCTCAGGTGATAAGGAGTTAAGTTTCTTTTTCATTTTTGTTAACTTTCTTAAAAGAGGATCCTTAGGATTACTTGATCTTAAATAGTCCAGAAGTAGTTCATCAACAGCCCAAAAACAAAGAGAAAGTTGAGAAAACATCATTGCTGATAACTCTAATCTTGCATTAATTTCAGTTAAATCAAGAAATTCTAATGCTACTTCAGATTGCATGGATGCATTACATGCAGCAAAAAAAGCTGCAACGAGTCCGACAGCAAGTCGTTTATTTCCTAATATTCTATCTTCCGCAGCCTGATTTTGTTGGTTAACGTGAGTTCCGCAAAAATATGAACTAACTCTGTTATATAAAGAAGCTGCCTGATTATAGAATTTTTTAGTACTATTATAAGAAGAAACAAGAGTTATAGCAGAAGCTGTACCAAGTGATATAATACTTAAAGCTTCTTGGAGGCGTTGTTGAGTTTCAGGAGTTGTAGAAAATATAGAATTTGTAAAATCAAAAGAATCCACAGTTACAGGATAATACATCCATAATCCATATACTCCAAGAGCTCCCCCTAATAAGCTAGTAGCTATTTTTGTAAAACTATCTTCCTCTGCCTCAGGAAGATTTGGAAAAGACAGATGGGGAGCAATAAGGGTTCGTAGTTTTCCGTTAAATTCAGGTGTATTTGTTAAAATTGATAAAAGTTCTTGAGAGTGAGCTTGGTTAAGTGAATTTATAAATAGTTCAGATCTTTTTAAAATTTGTCTTATTCTTGAAAGAGAACGTTCTAATGGAGTAAGGGATAGAAGCGGGGGTATTCTATTATCTATAAGCGTATATGCTCCAAAGCTACGAAGATCAATATATAACTGATTAATAGAGTCATAATCAACTAACGTTCTTACATAAAAAGCTCACTACCCGTCACTTTTAATAAAAGATTGAAAAGTAAGGAAAAATAGAACACA
>JAFEBT010000081.1 GCA_018242545.1 Pseudomonadota bacterium | reverse complement strand
AAATTTCTCAAAAAGCTTATTATGCAGAAATTGAACAACGTGGACTCACACGTCTTTTAAAAATTGGCCTTGCATTTTCTGGGAAAAAGTTTTGCTTGGTGCATGCACTCTCCGGCGTATAAGATCATTTTCTGACATCAGAAGGGGTTGATTCTCTTCTCTAATTATGGCCATATATCTTTCTAAAATTAATCTTTTTGAAAGCGCTCTTCCATGTCTCAATCCTCTTCATTTATGAATGAACAAACGGCTTCTTTACCCCAAGAAGAAAAGGGAGAGACGTTACGTGAAATTCCTAAAAATTATGAAGCCGAACAAGCTCTTTTGGGGGCCCTTTTGCATAACAATGCTTCTTATGAGAGAGTCTCTGAATTTTTAGAACCAGATCATTTTGCAGATCCCATGCACGGCCGGATTTATGATGCCATTGGACTGCTTATTGGCCAAGGACATGTTGCGGATCCCATAACCCTTAAAGATTATTTTACAACGAGTGGTGCTTTGAATGATGTGGGAGGCTGGAAATATCTTGTTACGCTTGCAGCTTCTGTGGTGTCTGTTCTTAATACCCATGAGTATGGACGCCTTATTTATGATCTTTATTTAAGACGGCAATTGATTGCTCTCGGAGAAAATATCGTCAATGAGGCCCATACCCCGAATCTTGAAGAAACAGCCCATGATCAAATGGAAAAAGTTGAACAGCAACTCTTTGAGCTTGCAACAACAGGAAACTTTGACCGTGGCATCCATACATTTGCATCGGCTCTGACGACAGCCCTTGAGAATGCAGAAGCGGCCTTTAAGAGAGATTCCCACGTGGTGGGCGTCACTTCTGGCCTTGAGGATATGGACAAATGGCTTGGGGGTCTTCATCCTTCTGATCTCATTATTCTTGCAGGCCGTCCCTCCATGGGAAAAACGGCCCTTGCGACAAATATTGCTTATAATGCCGCCTGTGCCCATCTAAAAAACAAAGATGGTGCTGCCGTTGCTTTCTTTTCTCTTGAAATGTCTGCGGAACAGCTTGCAACACGTATTCTTGCTCAAGAGACAGCTGTGGGATCTGACCGGATTCGACGCGGAGAGATTTCAAAGGATGACTTTGTTAAGTTCACGGAAGTTGCGCGCACGCTTTCACAGCTTCCCATTTATATTGATGATGCACCCGCTTTGAGTGTTTCTGCTTTAAGAACACGGGCCCGGCGTCTCATGCGTCAGAAAAAAATAGGGCTTATTGTCATTGACTATCTTCAATTGCTCCATGTATCAGGCTCGAAGAAAGTGGATGGCCGGGTTCAGGAGATTTCAGAGATATCGCGGGCGCTAAAAGCCATTGCAAAGGAGCTCAATGTTCCTGTACTCGCGCTTTCTCAGCTTTCCCGTGCGGTTGAGCAGCGGGATGATAAACGCCCTCAGTTGGCAGACTTAAGAGAGTCAGGATCCATCGAGCAAGATGCGGATGTGGTTCTTTTTATCTTTCGGGAAGAGTATTATGAATCGAGACGCAAACCTCCGGAAGACACGGAAAAGCATATGCAATGGATTCAAAAGATGAACCAAATTTACAACAAAGCAGAAGTCATTGTTGCGAAACACCGTCATGGACCTGTGGGAACAGTCAATCTCTTCTTTGATTCCAAAGTGACGAAATTTGGAAACCTTGCGCACAAAGATTTGCCTCAGAATCTTTGAGAGAAAAAAGACCTTCTTAATCGTTTGTTTTAATCGTCGTTGTAAAGAGATGAACTGCATCTGCATGTTCTAACAATGCATCTCTTTGAGCAGCATTTGCTTCTGCTGCGGCAAGGGCCCGAAGATGCGCTTCAAGTTCTTCAGCGGTTTGCAGGCGTATGCCATGATCTGCTTCTAATTGGGTGCTATTAAGACCATTGGGTTCAATCTGGAGAAGAGATTTTGTGGCATTAAGAACGGTCGTATAGTAGTTTTGTTTAACAGCAGCTTTAGGAAGTGCTCCTCGGGTATTTGCAACAAGATAATTTAATGCTAAGATATTATCGGCTGCTCCCCCTCCTTGACTTAAAAGATTTTGAAGAGGAAAAGTTCCGGCTGGTGTGGTAATAAGAGCCCCGCCGGGAGAGTTAGGATTTAAAGTATCTATTTCATTAAATAAATTAAAAGTACCTTGATTTTGCCTTCTTGCTGTACGATCAAGGTCCATAAAAAGAGGAGTATTAAGTCCAATCTTTTTCGCAGCATTGATAAAGCGCGCATTTACATCCGGAGCGACCAGGCCCAGAGTAAAATCTCTCACATTAGCTTCTCCAACAGCATCCTGTAAGGCTGCGACTCTTGTCACGGCTCTGACATTATCAGGGTCCGCAGGATCAAAATTATGTCCTGGCGCAGTTCCATCATTAATTCCAGCATGTGGATCTCTTAAAACTTCTAAATTATGGCGTACATCCGTGATTTGTTGAGCAGTGGGATCAAGAACATTTATAGCTCTCATTTGATGAACAGAATCGATCACTGGCCCATCTATAGCGACACCACGATTTACGGCAATGGCGATAGCGCGCGCATTATCGGAATTATAGACATAAGGGATAGCTGTTGCCGGATCCTGAAAAACATTTGCATTTAAATCCTCTAACCCCTGTCTTGTTGTGGGTATGTTTGCACCTGTCGGATCAATGCCTTCTAATAAAAGCGCATTTGCCGCATTTATATCATCCCAATTCCAACCAATGGTTCCATTATCAAGGCCTTGAGACATTTGATAGATATGATAAGCGTTTGGGTCTGCAATAGGTATATTGGCATACCTAAGGGCCGTTGTTACATTTTCAAGGTTTCCAGGGATTGGGTCGGGAACGGCGGGATCATATGCAAGCCATGTATTCGCATTAGCAACCACGTCATCATCATCAAAATCTACGCGTCTATCTTCACCTGCAGTAGACATTTCTCGAATCTGGGCTGCTGTGGGGTTTGCAATTGGATTAATTGAATTTCTAAGAGCAGCAGTAACATTTCTAAGATTTGCAGGGATTGGGTCAGGAACGGCGGGATCATATGCAAGCCATGTATTCGCATCAGCAAGATTGTCACCATCAGTGTAATTCACGAATTTATCTGCATGTGCGGCATTCATTTCTCGAATCTGGGTTATTGACGGATCTATAATTGTGAGGTGACGAAGAGCGTTCAAATTCCCTGCAGTAATGTCAAGTCCTTTATCAGCGAGAAAAATAGTGTCAGTAACAAAAGGTACAGGGTTAGCATTATGTTGTTGTGTAAGACGAATTAATTGCCTTACAGCATTAATATTTTGGGGTGTGACAGGATGTTTTCCATCTCGTAAATACGTTCTTGCTTGAGCTTCTTCAACATCTATTTGAGGTGCAGCAGGAGGTTGTTTTAATGTCGTTCTTATAACACGCCCTTCTGATTCATTTCTTTGTGTGGCTGCCCTAACAAAGGAAGGTTCTTGAGTGTGAGAAAACTGAGAAAATCTTTCTTGAGATGTTTCTCGTTGAGAAGTAGGAGAAAGAGGTGTGGCTTTTTCGGTTTGCGTTTTTATGACCTTGACAGGACCTTTTGGAGATTGAATGGTTTTACTGACCGCAGTTGAGCTTTTTGGAGTTGTTAATTTCTTAGGACCTACCACCACGACGCCTGGTGTTACAAGAGGAAATGCTTGTTGGGATAAGGGTGTGTTTGTTCCAGAAGATAGAACAACAGGTCCAGATTCCGCAAATGTTTCACTTGCATTTTCTAAGTCCGGAAGGTCCTCCTTGAGAAGAGCAGGACCGTTGTCAGAAACTTGAGTTTCTTGAAGACCAAAGGGAAGAGGAGCCCCAACACTACTTTCTACACAAATACTGAAGAAAGAGAGACCTGAAAGAAAGGCAATGGTAGAAAATGAGCGTTTTAAGGTCATGGTGATTAAGGCTCCCTGTTTTTATTATTAGGTATTTTTTGAAACGTTATTTTAAGTTTTATTTTTAAGACTAAGACATTTTTTAAAAAACTTCAAGAAAGAGTTTCTTAAAATTTTAAGACAGGGAGAGGCTTGATTCTCTCTTTTAAGTAGGGCATATAAAAGTTTACTTGAAATTATTGAGAAAAGTTAAGGAGGAGCGAAATGGGCGAACAGGAAAAACAGGATGGCTTTCCTCTTGAAAAAGGGGCCCTTTTGCTTATTGATCTAAAAGCGCTTCAAGATAATTATCTTTTTATGAAGGATGCTTCTTCGCCCAGTAAAGCTGCCGTTGTATTAAAAGCCAATGCCTATGGGTTGGGTCTTTGTCCCATTGCGGAAGCTTTATTTAAAGTGGGGGTTAAGGATTATTTCCTTACGACCCTTGAAGAGGGAATGCTTCTTCGAAAAGCCTTGAAAGATGTTCGTATTTATATCTTGAACGGTGTTTTCAAAGGAACAGAAGACATTTTTAGAGACTATGATCTTATTCCTGTTCTTCTAAGTCTTGAGCAACTTACTCTGTGGCGTGCTTATGCTCAAAAAATACAAAAAAAATGTCGGGCGATTCTTCAAGTGAATTCGGGGATGGGCCGATTTGGGCTTTCTTTTGAGGAAGCAGAAGCTCTTGCCTCCGATCCAAGGGCTTTGGAAGATCTTGAGCTTCTTTACATTTTGGGACATTTGTCCTCCGCTTCTTTATCGACCCATCCAAGTAATGAAAAAGAACGCAAAGCCTTTGAGGACTTTTTGGCTCTTTTTCCGAAAATTCCAGCAACTTTTGCAAATTCTCCTGGTATTTTGTTAGGAAACAGGTTCCGTTTCGATATGACACGCATGGGTATTGCACTTTATGGAGGCGCACCGCTTGAGGATAAAGCAAATCCTTTGAAACCCGTGCTTTCTTTAAAAGCCCGTATTCTTCAAGTGAGATCTCTTAAAAAAGGAATGCCTGTTGGATATGATGGAACCTATGTCATGCCGGAAGATGGTCAAATTGCAACCGTTAATATTGGATTTGGAGATGGATTTCCTCGAGCCTTAAGTAATAAAGGATATGGAATTATTCAGGGTGTTAAAGTTCCTATTGCCGGAAGAATTTCCATGGATTGGATGAGCTTTGATGTAACCCATGTTCCTCAACAGGTCGTGCCAGGAGATCTTGTGACACTTCTTGGAGGCTCTTTGACCATTGACTCTGTTGCTTCATTAGCAGGAACGACGTCCTATGATCTTATTAGCGGGCTTGGGGCAAGATTACACCGAACCTACGTGGCATAACGAGAAAGAATTTGATTGGGAAGTATCAAAAAACGATAGAAAACAATTTCGAATAAAATAAAAATAAAGAGACATTAAAATGAAACTCTTAACTCAGATTTTTAACAAAAATTTTGATCATTATGGCATTTCTCAAAAGAGAGATTTTCTATGTGTTCTTGTCGTATTTGGTCTTTTTAGCAGTGTTTTTGCCTTTGTTTCCACCTTTCTAAATCTTAAAATTCAAAATTTGCATGTGTTTCCCGATAGCTGGATGGCCTTTGTTTTAGCGTTGCCTTATGTTGGAAGTTTTTTCGGAACGCTTTTTTTTCCTTATTTTTCAAAGAAATTTTCTTTAAAAAGGATGCTTCTTTTGACGTTTTTGGTTTTAGATCTTGGTTACTTGAGTATTTTTTTACTTTTAAAAACAAGCATCAGTGGATTTCTTCTTTTTTTGTTTGGCCTCTTGCATCGATGGGTCTTTCTTATTCTCTACGTTTACCAAGGAAAAATATTTTTAGGGGCTTATCAAGCGCGTCTCTTTTCATTTGCTGGGCTCCTTTATGGTGTTTGTGTTGCTTTTGGATCGTATGAAATTTCCTTTCTCTCCTTTGAAAAAGGTCTTTGGTTTTCTATTTTTTTGATTGTGTCATGCTTTTTTATTTCTTCTAAACTAAAAAAAGATCAAATCAAAAAACCAAAAGCCTCCTTAGAAAAAAGTTTAGAGCAAGAGCTTTCAGCTCAAGACATCATCAAGCAAAATGCTTTGTTTTTTTTAATCGTATTTGTGGGATATGTCACTTTCTATGGTTTTTCAACATACTATCCTTTTTTTGGAGAAGGACTCGGGCTTTCAGAGGCTGAATCAGGATCCTTTTTAGCGTTTGCACAATTTTTTGGACTTTTTTTAATACCGGTTGGAGGGTACTTGGGAGATAAATTTGGGCATGAGAAGAGTGTTTTTTTCATGATTCTATTAATCTTAAGCGTTTTAGGTTTTGCGTTCTTAACAGAAAATATTTCTCTTCTTTCTTTTTTCTTTGCTCTTGCTGAGGGAGCAATGGTTTCTTTTTATACAATGACAATTGCTTGGATTGCTTTTCTTTATCCGACATCTAATCTTGTAAAAGGAATTGCTTTCCTTAATCTTGCAGCCCAAGCAGGCTCAATTCTTTCTCCTCTTGGCATGGGCATTATGATGCAACTTTTTGGAAATAAAGGTTTTATTGCTTGGTTATTTATCGGAACGAGTACCATTTTAGGTCTGCTTGTTATAAGAATGATTTTCCATACTACATCTTCTAAGTCTTAAGTATGAGATGTAATATTAGAGAATTCATGAACAAGACAAAATTTCTTTCCAGAAAATGCTAAACCTATTTTTAAAAGATGCGTGAGTCCACGTTGCTGAATTTCTCCATAATAGGATTTTTGAGAAATTTGTGTCAGAGCTTCCTCGGCCGTTTGTTTAAGAAGATCTTTAAGCTTGGACTCCGAAAGCTTTTTTCCTTCTTCTTCCTTAACCCGCTTAAACTCCATCAAAATGCTGAGTGTTTGAGCCTCTCTTGCAATAATCGCATAATCATAACGGCCAGAGCCACTTTCACGATTAGATCGGATTTCATAAAGAGGAGAACCATGAAGACTTGCCGTGAGTCCAATCATAAGACCATGGTAAAAAGCCTCTGGGCTTATTCCGGTGTCAAAGACACTGACGGTATGGTCCATCAGCTCCTTGAGTTCAGCAGAGAATTTCTCAATATTGCCTGTCAAAAGATGCTCTAAAAAGTGGCTATACCACTTGAGCCCATAATCTTTAGTAAACCATCCTTCAATAATACGTTGAAACAAAAAACTTACTTCTTTATTCGGAATGCTTAGACGACATAAAGAATCTCCTCTGAAGGTTATTTGATGATTCAGAGCCGTCAAATATCC